>JAFDIG010000263.1 GCA_019308145.1 Deltaproteobacteria bacterium
AAAGAGACTATAAGAAAAAAACGTATTGGTGAAGTTTTAGTCTCTTTGGATGTTTCTCCATTGTTATATATTGGATTTTTCCAAATCATGATTCAAGCCATTATTTAGTTGTTATTTGTTATAAGGTTTTAATAAAAATCCTTTTTATTTCAAAATTATAACTTGATCGATTGTTGGATATCTCAATCCAAGCTTTTTGATGGCGATTCTCTCTATCCTTCGTGGTGACTTTAAAGTAGCCACCTCTAATTTTAATTTTCTATTTATCTCTTCTATTCTCTCTCTCTCTTTTACTTTTTGTGAGATCTCATAGCCAAGGCTTACTACTTGAACTCTCGTCCATACATAGAATAAAGTAACGGAAACCAACATTAAAATAGAAATTATTGCTATAATCGTAAAATTAAATATAGATTTTCTATATCTTTTATTTGCTAAAGAACGGTCAACCTCTTGAGTTGTTCCAAAGAAATAAAGGGTTTGCTTCATCTTTTATTTATTATCTCCTCTCTTAACCTTTGTTATTGCCCTAAGTTTAGCACTTCTTCCCCTCGGGTTTTCTTTTTTTTCAACCAAAGAAGGGGTAACTGGTTTTGGTGTTAATATATTTGCTTTAAAAGAGGTAACAAAATTCTTAGCAAATGATCTGAATTTCTGCTTTACAATCCTATCTTCAAGTGAATGAAATGAAATCACTACCATCCTGCCATTAGGATTGAGAAGAGAAAAACCTTTTTCTATCCCTTCTGAGAGTTGCCTTAACTCATCATTTACCCATATTCTTAGTGCCAAAAAAGCTTTTGTAGCAGGATGAATCCTTCCTCTTTTCCCTTTAATCACTTTTGTAATAATTTTAGTCAACTGAGCAGTAGTTTTAATAGGAAAACGCTTCCTTTCTTCAACTATAGCTTTTGCTATAGCTTTTGCTTGCTTCAGCTCACCCATCTCCTTGAAGACTCTTTCAAGTTCAAAAATATTTGCCTTATTTATCATTCCAGCCACTGTTTCCCCTTTTGTATTATCCATCCTCATATCCAATGGTCCATCTTGCATAAAACTAAAGCCTCTTTCAGATGCTTCTAACTGATGAGAGGAAACACCAAGATCAAAAAGGATACCATCAACTTTGGAAATATTCATTTTCACCAAAATTTTTTCCATATTGGTAAAGAGCTCGTGGAATATAAAGACCCTTGTACCAAATTTAGATAGCCTTTGTTTTGAAAAACTGACTGCTGAAATATCCCTATCGATACCAATAACCATGCCATCTGGATAGCTTTTATTAAGAATCGCTTCAGCATGTCCACCTCCACCAATAGTGCAATCAAGAAAAATCTTGCCAGGGGATACATCAAGGTAATAAAGCACCTCCTCAACCATAACTGGAACATGAAAAAATTTTTTAACATCATTCAAATCAATCCCTTTTTTACGAATTGAGATCTTATTTTTTCAAAGTTTTCGCTTAGATCTTTTTGCACTTCTAACCATTTATCTTTATTCCATATCTCCATTTTTTTTGAAAGACCAACCACTACAACCTCTTTTTCCAGTTTTGCATATTCTCTTAGATTTTGAGGAATAAGAACTCTTCCTTGTTTATCCATGGAACATTCTACTGCATTCGGATAAAAATACCTCTCAAGTTTTATTGCCTCTTCATCAAAAGAAGAATAACTATTTATTTCATTTACAAGTGACTGCCATTCATCATAAGGATATGCTCTTAAGCAACCATAAAAATTAGTAATTATAAGCCTCTCATCATACTTTTTGATTAATACATCCCGAAATTTCGCTGGAATGTTTATCCTACCCTTTTTGTCTATTGTATGTTCATGAGTGCCTAAAAACATATTATCCTTTTATTTAAATCCAATTTATTCCATTTTACTCCACTTTAACCCACTTAATATGAATATTAAAAAAATTTTTCCCACTTGTCAAGTAAAATATATATATTACAACCACTTTTTTTTAATTTTTTTCTAACTTTTTAAAAATAAAAAAATAGGAATTTATTTTTTTAGTTATTTCAACTATTTCAACAGAACAAATTTAATAAAAAAATGGAAAAATATTTGGTGGGAAAAATAAAAAAAAAGAAAAAAATAATAATTTAAGAGGATTATCTAATAAATTATTTTAAGGTGGGTTAAAAAATTAAGGAGATATCTTTTTAAATATAAAGATTTA
Organism: Deltaproteobacteria bacterium; assembly: GCA_019308145.1. GTDB lineage: Bacteria > Desulfobacterota > JAFDIG01 > JAFDIG01 > JAFDIG01 > JAFDIG01. Next base: position 2,200 of record JAFDIG010000263.1, read on the forward strand.
TAATAGATAAAAAAACAAAAAAATTTATAATTTATCGATGACGTTTTACAAGGGAAAAGCTAACTTTAAAGGTAGTAAAACCATCTTTAACTAAAAGTTCAATTTTCCCATTCATCAAATTAACAAGACGAAAAATAATTTGAAGCCCTCGCCCCCTGCTTTCACCTTTTAAGATCATATCCCTTGTGAACTCTGAAATTTCGCCTGTATTTGAAATCTCAACCACTCCTCTGTTTAACTCCTTATAACTCCTTATAACAATCTTACCTCGCTGGCCTTGAGTCTGAATAGCATTCGTTGCATTATGTAATAAATTATCAAAAATCCTTTCCATATAAAGTGGATAACAACGAACCCAGAGCCCCTTCTCTATATCTCTTATCTCACTCTTTATATTTACAAGTTCCATTTCTCTTATCACTTCTTCGTTTATCTGGCATCTTCTAAGCAGCACTTCTGTTAAATCAACTATTTCCTCTTTTGCTTCAACATGAAGGCTCATCGCCATATCTTGCATTCTTTGAGTCTCTTTAATTAATATATCGAGATTACGAAAAAGCCTCTCTTTATCTATCTCTTTTTCATTGCTTTCTACAAGTCTCTTCACCCTTTTAGCAAAACCAGCAACTGCAATAGCAGGATTTTTAAAATCATGAATAATATCATCCATTCTCTCTATTTTTGCAGCCTTTGATAACTCCTTGCCAAAAAAGGAGAGTATCTCTATCTCCTCTTCACTAAATTTTTCCTTTTCATTCATGGCATCAAAAGCTAAAAAATATTTTACTTTATCATCAATTATCAAAGGAATATAAAGAATTGAATTGATATGATGATTAATGGAAAACCATTTTGTTTCAGGTGAAAGAAGATTAGATCTTTGAGGATTTTTAATCAAAATATATGATGATGTAATGACCTCATTTTCAGTGCTCCCTAAAGGCTCTGTCCTATTTATTAGCACCCCAAAATAAGGCTCTCTTGTCATATCAAACTGAATACCAACGCCATGATGACCATCATCTTCAGGATAGCCTGCATCTAAAATAACACTATCGCCATCAGGAGAAACTGAAAATAAAACACAACTCTGTATAGTAATTATTTTAGCCAATTCAGGAATGATCAGCTTGAAAACATCCCTCATCTTTATTGTTTCT
>JAFDIG010000264.1 GCA_019308145.1 Deltaproteobacteria bacterium
TCTGGTAACCCAGTCGGTGGAGCCGCTTTCCTATATGTCAATACTATCCCTTTATTAACCCCTTCTCTATGTATATTTAAAAACCCTAACCTCCTCGCTAACTCCTTCCATTTACGTAAAATAGCTTGATTCTCACCTATGGCAATAAACTCCTTTACTTCCGGAGGTGCAGTGGTCGTTGTGCTGCTGGTGCTGCTCGTGGTCGTGGGTATATATACGGTGGTAGTTGAGGTAGATCCATTTGCAAAAAGATGGTTACCAAAAAAGGCTACAAAGATAAAAAGAAAAACCAATGGGAAAAATATAAAATAAAAATTTCTTTTACCCATCATAATAAACCTCCCTACAAGGGATAATTTCTATTTATGAGGTGGTTCAGGAGGTTCTGGAAGAGGTGGCATCCCCGGTGGCTGCTGAGGAATAGGTGGAGCTAAAGGCATCTCTGGTCCTCCTGGTACTTTTAACTCTTCCTCTTTTTTAACCCTTTTACCTGCTTCCTTTGCCCCTTTGCCTCTTTTTTCTTTTATTAAAGCACGTGGCAAACGTGTTTTTTCAATCTCCATTTGTAATTCATGCTCTTCAACGGCCATAGGAGAACTTGGGCAGATCCCTGCCCTTACTTCAGTACCAAATCCACCTTTAAGGGCTATCTTACATATAAGGGTCTCAAGGATATTTCTTACCTCTACCTCACCATCAACCGTGATTACTAAAGTGAGTTCTTCATTTACTACATGAACTATAAAATGTGTCCCTCTTATCCCTATAACTGCTGTAGGAGTTTTTAGCTTAAAACTTGATTTTTTAGGATTAAATTTCTTCCCAATAAGTGCGCGAGCTCTACCTATGAAAAGATTAAAAACCGAAACCCTTTTACCCTCTTTTGGATTATATATATGTTTTGTTATCTCCATCTTGCTATTCTCACCAATATTGATAATCGATTCATCATTAAATAGTATCTGAACACCTGAATTTTTCATGGTATGAATAATATCTTTCTCATATATCGCAGAGTTGATACTTAATGGCATCCAAGTCTTACCTTGCCGTAAAACTTCTACTTTCCCTTTTATGCTTGTTACTATGCCAACCTTTTGATCACCATATCCATTGGAAGAAACAGAGATAAATAATAATAAAAAAGATATAATAAATATCAAAAAAGAAAATCTATAATCCCTCATAAGGGGCTCCTTTTAATTAGTTCGCAAAAGAAAAATAAAATATGAACTAATTTAAAAATTTTAGAAAATATTGATTAAAAATCTCAAAATCAGATTAAAATTAGCCAATCATAACAAATAAAAAATAAGAAAATTTTTCTTTTATTTTAGGTTGGCTTCGTCAACCTAAACTTAATTAGCCCGTTTTTCTTGTACAGACTAATTAAAAAATCCCTATAATCCCTAAAGAAATTATATTTCTTTCATATTCAAAAAAATTTATATTTGAATTGTTTATTCTCCCTAAATATTTAAAACTAAGCCTAAGATATTTTGTTATCTTCTTCTCCAAAGATATCCCAAAGGTATATTGATCATCCTTCCTTCTTTTCTCAAAGTTTGTATCTACATTATCAAATCTCTTAAAATAAGCTTTTGCCTCTATATTTAACGTGATATCAGATATAAGAGGGGTTATAAATCCAACTTTAAACTTATGCCCTGCATACTCCCAATTGTCTCCATCCGTAACATCCTTATCAAAGCTGTATCCAGCATATATTATGTTCTTTTTATTTGGAAAAAGATAATATTGTGTAATAGATACTGAATGGTTTAAACCATCTCTGTTATCCTCTGGATCAGTATAATTAAAATAAAAATCTTTGTATCTTAATGTATAACCAACCTTTGTAGCAAATCCTTCTCCATATGAGATACTCCATATTAACCCTGCAGAATGTTTATTTAAATAATGATCCCCACCTAAAAAATCTATACCAAAATTATAGAATCCTTTAACTGAAGATGGATGGCCAACGATTTTATACTTATATTCTAAAAAAGGTCCTCCTGCATGATGATGAAGGTTATATTCACTTAAATCAAAATGCAAACTTTGATAAAATTCATAATCGATTCCTGCTGTTAATTTGTCATTGGTTATCGGCCTATATTCCCCATTTAAATAAAAGACAAATCTAAAATCATCTTCATCTGAAATTTTTGAAGCGGTATCTTCTTCTTTGGATTCCAAAATAACATTGCTATCATACTGAAGGCTTAAGGATGAGTATAAAGACCATTTCTTCTTTTTTACTGCTTTTCTTATTACTTTAAGATAATCTCTTGCAACTTCTGCTATATTGGTTTCAGGTGCTAACTGAATGCATCGCTGAAAAGTTATTTTTGCTTTCTCTCTTTCCCCCATTTTGTAAAAGGAAAATCCCATGTAAAATAAAGAGACCTGAGAAAGAGAGGGATCTCTATCCATAGCAGCTCTTAAATAGGGGAGGGAAGCTTCATAATTTTTTGTTTCAACATAGAGATAGGCAAGATAAAAATATGCCATAGCATTGTTGGGATCTCTTCTTAATGCTTCCTTAAAACTTCTAATACCCTTTTTATACTGAGTTGTTTCTGTATATGCTTTGCCAAGATTATAATAGAGGGATTTAATGTTGGGATTAAGGTTTTTGGCTCTTATAAATGCTTTTATTGCTCTCTTTGGCTTTTTTAGTTTGAGAGCTGATAGGCCTATGTAATAAAATGTTAATCCATCTTCTGGATTCTCTTTTGCCGCTCCTTTGAAATATAAAAATGCCTTCTCATATTCTCCTTGGTTATAATAGGTAACTCCTTGGGTATATTTTAACTCAAAATAAGTATGAGCGAGAGGAATCTTAATAAAAAAAATAAAGATCGTTAAAAAAATAATTATAAAAACCCTATCCTTTTTAAAACATACCTTCACCTCTCACCCCCTTTGATAGTTTAAAAAATCTCAAATTAGATTAACTAAAAGTAAAAATAATTATAAATTGGTTTAGAAGTTTATCTGGAAAGATCTTTTATTTTATTAAAAAATAAAATAAAATTGATACTATGTCAAGGGAAAATAGTATAAATTTAAAAGAGATATGTTATTCGTTTTAAAACTACTTAGTTATTTATGAACTACTTAAAGCAAAAAAGTAATGAAAACTTCTTTATTTGTCTTCTATTATAGATTTTTTTATATTTTTTAAAAGATTTTTTACACTTTTCTAATAAAAATAAAACTTTTATTTTAAAAAAGATATGTAAGCAATAAGATCAAAAAATAAGTTTAGAAAGTATTAACTAAATATTATATGATGATTTTTAAAACAACAAACCTGGGGAAAGTCCCAAAAGGGACATAAAACCCC
>JAFDIG010000265.1 GCA_019308145.1 Deltaproteobacteria bacterium
CTTTAATCATCCTATAGCCCCTGCTTATCTTGGTGTCACCGCCCATTATTTTCATGGAATAGGTTGTGGGGCTACACCTGATGGACGTTTAGCCTATACTCCATTTGCAGATGGTTCTTTATCTGCCTATCCTGGCACAGATAAGAATGGACCAACAGCACTTATAAAATCAGCAACAAAGGCAAACACCTCTCCTGCAGTAGCTACGCTTTTTAATATAAAATTGAATCCTTCTATTTTTAAATCAGCAGAGGGGATGAGAAAATTTTTAAGTCTTGTTAAGACCTATTCTGATTTAGGTGGTTATCATATCCAGTTTAATGTCATTGATAAAAAAACATTATTAGAAGCAAAGAAGTATCCTGAAAGGCATAGAGATTTATTGATAAGGGTAGCAGGATTCAGTGCCTATTTTGTAGATTTATCACCTACTGTCCAAGATGAGATTATTGCAAGAACAGAACATAATTTTTAAGGGGTGAAAAAATGAGAGTCTTATTTTTACAACCTCCACTTGGGAGTTGGGTTTGTTGGGGAAAGCATATAGCTATTAATGTAAATGATGCCCAGTTAGCAGCAAATCTTAGAGAATGGTATCCACAAATAGAGATAAGGATATTAGATTGCAAGGCACTAGATATAGATGAGAGAAAGATGCTTGATGTGATTAAAGAAATAGAGCCTGACTTGGTCTATATGGGAGATGCCTTACAGACAAATGGTGTGGCAGCTACTCATCCCCGTTATAAAAGGACAGCTAGTTTAATTAAAAAGTTAAATAAAAATATAAAAGTATGTGTAGGTGGATTCTTTTATGGGGCAAATGCTCCCCAAATATTAAAAGAAACAAAAGAATTTGATTTTATCATTTATGGAGAAACAGAAGTCACTATGCCTGAGTTGGCTAAGGAATTGAGTAAGAAAGAGCCAGATATCTCTTCGGTAAAAGGACTTGCTTATTGGGATAAAGATGAAGTAAAAGTTACTCCTTATCGCCCTTTATATGAAAATTTAGATGACTTACCACTTCCAGCCTATGATTTATTCCCAATGGAAAGGTATAAATATATGGAGACTTATCATTCTAGAGGTTGTCCAAATGGTTGTAAGTTTTGTGTAGGTTGGACAAATTATGATCCAAGAGGGAATAAAGACTGGATGCATTATCGTATAAGATCCGCTAAAAGGGTGGCTGATGAATTAGAGCTTTTAGAAAAAAGATTTGGTGTGAAATATATAGTGATGATGGATGAAGACTTTAATGTTCATCGTTCAAGGATTGAGGGATTAATAGAAGAGATATTTAAGCGAGGGCTTAAGGTAAAATATTTCTTTATGGGGAGGGCGCCTTATTTTTTAAGAGATAAGGATTTACTTAAAGATTTAAAAAAATCAGGGTTTATTCAATGTCTATTTGGTCTTGAGGTAACAGATGAAAAGACATTAAAAAAGATTGGGAAAGGGATTACGGTGGGAGAAGTAGAAGAGGTAGTAGCAAGATGTAGAGAAAACAATATTGGAACTTTAATTTCTTGGATGGTAGGTTTTCCAGATGACAATGAGGAGACTATTAAAAAGCGATTTGAAAAGCTAAATAAGATTGATCCAGATATTTCTTCTCTTCAAATATTAACGCCATTACCAGGCATCCCTATGTATTCTGAGATTGAACCTTATATTGAAGAAAGGGATTTAAGCAAATGGGACTTTTTTCACCCTGTGATAAGGACAAAATATTTAACAAGAGAAGAATTAGGAAGACTGGCTGCTTGGTGTAACACACAATTTTTTAATAATCCAGAAAGGATGAAAAGGATACTTTATAATAAAAATCTGGATCCATTTTGTAGGGCCTCTGCCAGAATTTATATAAAACAATTAGATACCTACAAAAAGGCAGCTATACAAGGAGAAGTATTTATTTAATATCTTAATCAGCTTCTTCTATTACACTCACAGTTTTTCTGATCTTGCGTGCCACTTTTGTTTGCCAGGCTGCGCGACTCACTGCTCGTGCTACCTCTTTTACTACCTTTTTGTTAAACACACTAGGAATAATATATTCTTCACTTAATTCCTCTTCAGGAATTACATTGGCAATGGCATAAGCTGCTGCCAACTTCATCTCTTGATTAATCTGTCGGGCATGACAATTTAGAGCACCTTTAAATATGCCAGGAAAAGCTAAAACATTATTAATTTGATTTGGATAGTCAGAACGTCCTGTCGCAACGATTCGGACATAGGGATAAATTTCTTCGGGTGGCACTTCGGGTTCAGGATTGGCTAGCGTAAAAACAACAGCATCCTTAGCCATAGTTTTAATTTCCTCTACTGAAACTGCTCCTGGTGCGGAAACACCAATATATACATCTGCTCCTTGTAAAATTTTATTAGCTGTTCCTTTTTCTTTATCTGGATTTGTATACTTGGCTAAAAGTTCCTTAAAAATATGCATATTCTCTTTTCTGCCCTCATATATTGCCCCTGCTCGGTCACAGCAAATTATGTTTTTTACTCCAGCTATATGCAAAAAGTGGGCTGTAGCCATACCTGCTGCTCCTGCTCCTGTTATAACAACTTTAATATCACTCATCTTTTTTCCTACAATCTTTAAAGCATTGATTAATGCAGCCAAAATTACTACCGCTGTTCCATGTTGGTCATCATGGAACACAGGGATATCCAAAGCTTCACGAAGTCTAGCTTCAATCTCAAAACAACGTGGAGCAGCAATATCTTCTAAATTGATTCCTCCAAAATTGGGAGCAATGGCCTTCACTATAGATATAATCTCATCTGTATCTTGAGTAGCTAAACAAACAGGAAACGCATCCACATCGCCAAACTCTTTAAACAAAATAGCCTTGCCTTCCATCACTGGTAAAGCAGCTTCAGGTCCAATATTACCTAACCCTAAAACAGCTGAACCATCAGTGACAACAGCTATCATATGTCCTTTCATGGTAAAATAAAAAACGTTTCGTCTATCTGAAGCAATAGCTTTACAAATTCGTGCCACACCTGGAGTATAGGCCATAGAAAGTTCGTCTCTGGTTTTAAGAGGAACTTTGCTTTTTACAATAATCTTCCCGCCCCAATGAATAGAAAATGTGCGATCACGAACATATAACACATTTACATCTGATAAGGCCTCTACTGCATTAACTATTTGTTGAGCATGGAGCTCATTTCTAGCAATTATAACAATCTCTCTAACTACCTTATGTCGTGTTACCTCTAACAAATCAATTGCACCAATACCACCCCCTGCTTCTCCTATGGCAGAAGTAACCTTTCCTAATAATCCTATTTCATTTTTTATCTCTAAGCCCAAAATAAAACTGTAACTA
>JAFDIG010000266.1 GCA_019308145.1 Deltaproteobacteria bacterium
TTTTCTAAAAAAACCTGAAAGAGCTGGTTTAGCAGCTGCTAAGGAGTTGACCAAATATGGAATTGATGCCTTAATTGTTAAAAGGATTGGCGAGATAAGTTTTCATACTTTAAAGGGACACTTTATAGATATATATAACTCAAAAGGAGATACTGTAAAAGAAGTAATTGATAATCTTTTAAATGGTAAACTTGCCTTGTTGGTCGCTCCAACACATTCTTCAGAAAAAGAGGAGTAGGTTTGAAATATGCAGAAAGGAAAAGTAATAGCAATTTGTACTGGTAAAATAAAATCAAAACCTAAAAGAGCTGTTGATAAAACTTTGCTAAAAGTAGGTGTTGGTATACCAGGCGATGCACACGCAAAAACATATAAAGAGATAAGTCTCTTAAGTATTGAGGCAATAAATGAGTTAAATGAACAAAAGGGTATTAAAGCAAAGCCAGGCTCTTTTGCAGAAAATATCACAACTAAAGGAGTTGATCTTATGAGCATACCTTTAGGGACAAAATTAAAAATTGGGGAAGCTCTAATAGAGATCATTCAAAAAGGGAAAAAGCCCTCTAATTCACATTCATACTCATATAAAGGTTATTCACTTCTTCCAACCAAAGGGATCTTTGCCAAGGTGATAAAATCTGGCTATGTTAAAGTAGGGGATGAAATTTTAGTAGGGATTTGATTTGCTGGTAGCGTTAAAAAAATATATTTTTCTACTACCTTTTACTCTATTAGGTTCTGAAGATGACCCAGACCTTTCTATCTTGCTATTACTTGTGAACTCTTCTTTTTTCTTGATATTCATATATTATGTTTGCTCTTTTTTATAAATAGTATATAATAATAAATAATTATGAAATTGTTTTTACTTAGAGTTGTGTTTGTTCAATTAAGTGAATATATCATAAATAAGTAGTCTACTTAAAATAGAAAGGAGGTGTTTAAAGTGAGAAATAAAAAGCATAATTTGTTATACGCCAAGAAAAAAAAGGAGCTTGTAACTCTTGCAGAGTCTATAGGAATAAAACTGAGTATGAGATTAAGAAAGGATGAAATGATAAAAAAGATTGAACCTCATCTAAAAGATTTCGAACCAAGAGTAGTTGAGCCTGATAAAGAGGAAGGGATTGTATCATCCATTTCACCATATAGTGAACAGCTTTCCAGTGGCAGTTTGGCAGAAATTAGCTCAAAAGAAAAGAAAAAAGAAGTTTTAGAAGGAAAAGAACTCCCTAAAAAATATGGTGAGAACAGAATGGTTGCAATGGTAAGGGACCCACGATGGATCTTTGTCTATTGGGAATTAACAGATGAAAAATTAAAGGAAGTAACAGCTAAATCCAAAGGTAATTTCCATGAGGTTTTAAGGGTTTATGATGTAACAGGGGTTAAGTTTAATGGGAAAAATGCTCTTGAAACCTTTGACATAGAAGTTCCATATGAAACTGATAATTGGTATATCCAAGTAGGAAATCATGGCAGAAGTTATATAGTAGAATTAGGTGTTGTTTTAGATGATGGGAAATTTGTTCCATTGCTTAGAAGCAATCAGGTAACCACTCCAAAGGCTGGTATCTCTAATGTAGAAGATGAAGAATGGATAAGTGTAAGAGAAGAATTTGAACGTATATACCAATCAAGCCTTGGAGAGGACTCTTCTTCCCCTGGTCTTGGAAAAAAAATTGAAAAGAGGCTAAAAGAGAAGATCTTTTCAGGACCTCTTCCCAAAAAGTAGAAAAGGAGCAATGAGTGAAAAAAGGTTTTGTAGCCCTTATACTGCACGCACATCTTCCTTTTGTTAGGCATCCAGAATATGAATATTTTTTGGAAGAAAATTGGTTTTATGAGGCAGTAGTTGAGACATATATCCCTCTTCTAACTGTTCTTGAAAAATTGGTAAATGATAAAGTTCCTTTTAGAATTACCATATCGTTAAGCCCTCCTCTTTTAAATATGTTATCTGATCCTCTTTTACAAAAAAGAACAACTCGTTATATAGAAAAACTTATAGAGTTAAGTGAGAAAGAGATTATAAGAACAAAAAAAGAGCCTAAGTTTAACAGATTGGCAAAAATCTATAATGAAAAGTTTAAAAAAATCTATTCTTTTTTAACCGAAAAATACAAATTAAATTTAATAAACGCATTTAAAAAAATGCAAGATGAAGGTGTTGTTGAGTTAATCACATCTGCTGCCACGCACGGTTATCTTCCCCTTCTTTCAATAAATAAAAAGGCGGTTAAAGCTCAAGTTATGGTAGGGGCAAAAGAATATGAAAGATTCTTTGGCAAAAAAGCGCACGGAATCTGGTTACCAGAGTGTGCTTATGAACCAGGGTTGGAGCAATTTTTAGCAGAAGCTAATTTTTCTTATTTCTTTACTGATACACATGGAATTCTTTTTGCTACCCCCAGACCAAAATATGGTGTTTTTGCCCCAGTGCTTACTCCTTCAAAGGTTGCTGCTTTTGGTCGTGATACTGAGGTATCAAAACAGGTATGGAGTGCTAAGGAGGGATATCCAGGGGATTACAACTACCGTGACTTTTACCGCGATATAGGTTTTGACCTTGATTTAGAATATATAAGACCTTATATCCATCCTATGGATATACGCATCCCAACTGGCATCAAATATTATAAAATAACAGGGAAAACAGATAACAAACTCCCCTATGATCCTGATGCTGGCATAGAAAAAGCAGCTGAACACGCAGGAAACTTCATGTTTAATAGAGAAAAGCAGGTAGAATATCTTTACTCTATATTAAAAAGAGAGCCAATAATTGTTGCTCCTTATGATGCAGAACTTTTTGGCCATTGGTGGTATGAAGGTCCGATTTGGATAGAATTTCTTTTCAGAAAAACCGCTTATGAACAAAAAACCTTTTCCTTTATTACACCAGGGGATTATCTTGATAGATTCAAAAAATTACAGATAGCAACACCATCGATGTCAAGTTGGGGATACAAAGGGTACCATGAAGTATGGCTAAATGGTACAAACGATTGGATTTACCCACATCTGCATAAAGCAGCCGATATAATGGTTGAGATGGCAAATATATATAAAGATACCTCAGATCCTGTAATAGTTCGTGCTTTAAACCAAGCAGCAAGGGAGCTGCTTTTAGCTCAATCAAGCGATTGGGCATTTATAATGACAACAGGAACTGATGTTAGTTATGCAAAAAGAAGGGTAAAAGAACATATCCTAAACTTTCTTGATTTAACAGAAGCAGTAAAAAAGAATAATATCAATCTTGAAAAACTTGAAAAAATAGAAGAGAAGAACAATATTTTTCCTGAAATAGATTTTAGGGTTTATGTTTAAGATTAATAATAAAAATTTAAAGATTATCAAAAACCCTTTAGACCTTCCTCCCTTTTTTCTTGCCAATAAATTATTAATACTTTATACTCTTTTTAACGGAATTCATAAAGCTCTTAACAAAGAATTTAAGGTTTTGTTTCAATTCAGCTAACTTGGTTTGCAAGCTTATATGAACTCAAAAATTAGTAACTAAAGTTTACAGGGGGTAAAAAATGAGGGTACATCGGTGGTTTTTAGTACCTTTGATTTTATTCTTTTGTATTGCTCTTTTTCCCTCATCAGAGGCACAGGATAATTTACCAAGGATTATCAAAAAGGTTGAACCATCCATTGTTCTTATTTTAACTTATGATAATAAGCGGAAACCTCTTGGTCAGGGAAGCGGATTTTTTATCAACAAGCAGGGAGATGTTATCACTAACCGACATGTATTAAAAGGAGCAAGCTATGCTTATGTGAAAACTAAGGATAAAAAGATATATCCGATTAAAAAGATTCTTGCTGAAGACAAGAAGAGTGACCTTATCCGAGTCTCGGTCAAGATACCTCATAAGGCGGTTCATCCTCTATCCCTAAGCACTTCCCTTCCTAAGGTTGGCGAGCGAATAATTGTAATTGGTTCTCCCTTAGGACTTGAGCAAACGGTTACAGATGGTATTGTCTCAGCTGTCCGAAAAATTCCAGCATTTGGATGGATTATTCAGATTACTGCGCCACTCTCTCCAGGTTCAAGCGGTAGCCCAGTAATCAATATGAAAGGTAAGGTCATCGGTGTTGCAAGTTTCCGAATGATTAAAGGAGAAAATCTGAATTTTGCTATTCCTATTCAAAGGGCTATAAGACTTGCTTTAGGGAAGAGACAAACCTTCAATAAATGGCAAGCAAAAAGAGAAAAAAAATGGTATACATCAGCGGAAAAACTCTATTTAAAAGGGTTTGATTTTATTTTGGCAAAAGATTATAAGGATGCTCTTCACTATTTTGAAGAGGAAACTAAAAAAAATCCCAAATATGCTAAAGCGTATCTTTGGATTGGGTATTGCAAATATAGTCTCGGACAATACCGAGAAGCAATCAAAGCTTATAAGCAAGCAATCCGTATAAAGCCTGATTTTGCTTATGCACATTTCGGCTTGGGTTTGGTTTATGGTAGCCTTGGGCAATACCGAGAAGCAATCAAGGCTTTTAAAGAGGCAATTCACATAAAGCCTGATTTTGCTGATGCACACTGCAATCTGGGTGTAGCTTATGGTAGCCTTGGGCAATATCAAAAAGCAATTAAGGCTTTGAAGCAGGCAATTCGTATAAAGCCTGATCTTGCTGATGCATATTGCGGGTTGGGTTTAACTTACGGCAGTCA
>JAFDIG010000267.1 GCA_019308145.1 Deltaproteobacteria bacterium
AGATACTCTATTTTTAGTCGATACAGTAACATCTTTAGGGGGAATGGAAGTAAAAGTTGATGAATGGGGAATTGATATATGTTATAGCGGCACGCAAAAATGTCTTTCAGTTCCTCCAGGCTTATCTCCTCTTACCATTTCTTCTAAAGCATATGATGTATTGAAAAAGAGAAAAACAAAGGTTAATAGTTGGTATCTTGATCTTACTATGTTAACAAGATATTGGGGTAAAGAGAGGTTTTATCATCATACTGCTCCTATATCTATGCTTTTTGCCCTAAGAGAGGGTTTAAGAATAATAATGGATGAGGGAGTTGAAAATAGATATGCTCGTCATAAAAAGTTAGGAGATCTCTTAAAAAAAGAGTTTTTAGATTTAGGCTTCACACTTTTTTCCGATCCTAATCATTCTTTACCGATGTTAAATGCTTTTAAATTTCCTCTTAAAATAAAAGAGCCAGAAATGCGTCAAAGATTGTTATCTGAATATGATATTGAAGTAGGGGGTGGTTTAGGAAAAACAAAAGGAAAGATTTGGCGTGTTGGTCTTATGGGAGAAAGTTGCAGATTAAAGAATATCCTTTACCTTGTAGAGGCGATAAAAGAGATAATAGCTAATTAATCCATATAAGAAGAAATGATTAATTAAGTTTAAGCTGAATTCGTCAGCCTAAAAAATAAAGGAAATTTCCTTGTTTTATATGATTTAGATTATCATTTTTTAGTAGAGGCAATTCATGAATTGTCCCTACACCGGTCTAATTATTATTAACTATAAGGTGTGGCATTTATATACCACCTTTTTATCCACAGATAAGCTACCTCTGCTATCCTTAAGGCACATGTAAAACCAGATTATTTTTTTAGATATGTGTTCTAAAAAATTTCCTTTTTGTGTCAATTTAATTGATTTTATGCTATTATGCAAAAATAATGGTGGAATAAATGGATATTACGAAACAAAAAATTCGTGATAAACTTATATTATCCTTTTCATATAATATTATCTCAAAGCTTTTCCCAGAAGAATCTTATCTTTTTTTATACTTTTGGGAAAGATGGCAAAGGTCTTCTAAAGTTTCTTTCCCAGTTTTTGTTGCTGAGGATACAAAAGAATATCCTTTTTTATGGCATAAAAAATTTGCTGATCTAAAGACAAAAGAAAGAGCATTTTTTCTTATCTTTCAAATAGCTTTTCAAGTTATAACCCACCAAAAAGATTCTTTTCTTCTCAAAAAGAAGCCTATACCCTTAGTTAAGGAAATTGTTGAAAAAGAGTTGTCTGAATTGAAAATCAAAATGGATCAATCTGTTATTGATCGCCTTATATTATTATCAAAGGAACTTTTATCTAATTATTCTGAGGAGTTAAAAGCTATTGTTGTTGAACCCTCTTCGCTTAAAGAGCAAATGATTCTTGCATTAAAAGATATTCAGATTATTGGGAAAAGTAAAAAGTTTATGGATGCTTTAAATTTAGCAAGAGACGTAGCTTTAAGTGATGCACCTGTTATGATTACAGGGGAAAGTGGAACAGGGAAGGAACTTATTGCCAGGTTGATACATCGTCTTAGCCATAGATATAGAGCCCCTTTTTTAGCAGTGAACTGTGGTGCCTTACCTGAAACCTTGTTAGAGAGTGAGCTCTTCGGCACAGAGCCAGGGGCTTTTACAGAGGCTAAGAAAGGGATTAAAAAGGGACGCTTTGAACTCGCAAACGGTGGAACAATATTTCTTGATGAAATTACAGATGCAACGCTTTCATTTCAAGCCAAATTGTTAAGGGTCTTGCAGGAAAAAAGATTTTTCCGTTTAGGTGGTGAAAAGGAGTTATCTGTAGATGTCAGAATTATTGCTGCATCTAATCGTAGTATAGAAAGTTTGGTTAATCTTGGAAAATTTAGAGAGGATCTATATTTTCGTCTCCATGTAATAGAAATTCATCTTCCACCTTTAAGAGAGAGGAAAGAGGATATTCCCTTGCTTGCAGAGTTCTTTTTAAAAAAATATAATAGGATATATAATAAAAACATAAAAGGCTTCTCTAAAGAGGTGTTAGAGATCTTTGATAGATATTCTTTTCCTGGTAATGTAAGAGAATTAGAAAATATTATCCATAGAGGGGTTGTTTTATCAAAAGAGGAATATATTTTACCCAAGGATATAGAGATAAATGATAAAGGATTTTTGCTTGAATTTTATGATAAAAGCTATAAACTTAGAACAAGGATAAAGGATTTAGCTTTTGCAATAGAGAGAGGGGAAGGGAAATGGTCAACACTTTTACCAGAAGAAAGAAAAAAATTAAATAGGTTTTTAATTAAAAAATCTGAAACATTAGCTAATATGTTGGAAAGGAGGAAGGATCTTCCTATTACAAACTCAATAGTACAAAAGTATTTTAGCTGCAGTCCTGCTACCGCTAAGAATATATTGAATAATCTATTAAAAGTAGGGCTTATTATAAAACCTAAACCAGATCAAATTGGAAGAGGTGTATATTATATATTTACCAAGGAAGAAAAATAATTTATTAATAATAGTTTTTCTATATCTTCTTCTCTTTTTATTTTGTTATGATGCATATACAAAAGAGTACTCTATTTCTATTTGTTATAACTATGCTGTTCCTTCCTTAAATCCCATTAAAACCTACCCTTTTTATCCATCTGAAATTAGTACATTTATATTTGATTCACTTGGCAAGATAACGGAGAAAGGGGAAGTTGTACCTTTTTTAGCAAAAGATTGGTCTTTATCTATAGGAAAGGGAGAAACAACTATCTATCTCAAACAGGGTATATTATTCCATAATGGAGATGAACTTACTAGTAAGGTTGTTGTAAATATATTAAAAAAATGGGTAAAAAAGGTTAAAATAGAAAGAATAAGAGATATTAAGGCTATCTCTCGTTATACTTTAAAGGTTTACTTTACTGAATTTAGTCGATTTGATCTATTTAGGTTGCTTCTCTTTCCTATATTATTAACATCTGCTGATGGGAAAAAAGACTATGGAACAGGACCTTATTTTGTAAAATCTTTTAAAAATAGAGGGGATATAGTTCTTGAAAGATTTAAAAGATATTTTGGAAGAGAAGCAAAAATAAAATATATTCGCTTCTATTTTGCCGAGGATGAAACCTTGAACTGGGCAAGACTTTTGCGTTCTGAAACAGATTTTGCTTTTAATATTGATCTTTATCATTATTTTTTCTTAAAAAAAGAAAAGGGGATAAAAACAGGGATTTCTTCTCCAAAGGAAGAATATTTGATCATCCTTAATCATCATATCCCGCTCTTTAAATCAAAA
>JAFDIG010000268.1 GCA_019308145.1 Deltaproteobacteria bacterium
TGATCAGAAAATTTATGAAGCAATGGAGGTAATGAGTAGGTACAGGATCTCAGGTGTTCCTATTACAAAAAATGGTAAATTACTGGGAATCCTTACTAACCGTGACCTCAGGTTTGAAAAAGACCTTGATAAAAATATTGAAACGGTGATGACCAAGGATAATCTTATTACTGTTTCAGAAGGCACAACCCTTGAAGATGCAAAAGAGATCTTACATAAAAATCGGATAGAGAAACTGCTTGTTGTTGACAAGGAAATGAATCTTAAGGGATTGATAACGGTTAAAGATATTGAAAAGATGAGAAAATACCCTAATTCCTGTAAAGACTCCCTTGGGAGGCTAAGGGTAGGAGCAGCGGTTGGAGTAGGAGAAGATATGGAGGAGAGGGTCAATGCTCTTATAAAAGCTTCTGTTGATGTTATTGTGATAGATTCAGCTCATGGTCATTCTAAAGCGGTAATAGAAGCAGTAAAAAATATCAAAAAGAATTATCCTGATTGTGCGCTTATAGGGGGAAATGTAGCTACAAAAGAAGGAGCTTTAGCGTTAATAGAAGCAGGTGTTGATGCAATTAAGGTTGGTGTAGGCCCTGGTTCTATATGTACTACAAGGGTAATAGCAGGAATAGGTGTGCCCCAGCTAACTGCTATTATGGAATGTTCTTCAGTAGCAAAAAAATATTCTGTACCTTTGATAGCTGATGGAGGAATAAAGTTTTCAGGTGATATTACAAAAGCTATAGCAGCAGGAGCTGATTCTGTAATGATTGGCAATTTATTTGCGGGAACAGATGAAAGCCCAGGAGAGATCGTTCTTTATCAAGGAAGAAGTTATAAGGTTTATAGAGGTATGGGATCACTTGAGGCAATGAAAGAAGGGAGTAAGGATAGATATTTTCAGGAGGATATAAAAGTAGAAGGAAAACTTGTTCCTGAAGGTATTGAAGGCAGAGTACCTTATAGGGGTTCCCTTTCTTTTTCTATTCATCAATTAATTGGTGGTTTAAAGGCTGGTATGGGTTATGCAGGTGTAAAAAATATAGAGGAATTACAAAAGAAAGCCAAATTTGTACGTATAACTTCATCAGGCCTTAAAGAAAGCCATGTGCATGATGTTATTATTACAAAAGAATCCCCAAATTATAGGCTTGAATAAAAACTATTAAAAAATGGTTAAAATCCTTTTTTTAAAGGGTTAATATTTTTCTTATATTAGATAAATTTCTTTTATTATCTTACAGTTCTTATATCCTGTATAGGTAAAGCTTAATCAAATATAATGGGTAAGAGAGAGTTTTTTAAAAAAAGATATATTTTTATTTTTTCCTTTGTTTCTTTATTTATCTCCTTATTTTTTCCTTTTCTCTTAGCTCAAGATGAAACTGATCTATCTACTTTAGGAATTGAACCAATAAAGCCAAAGGCAAACATATCCAAAGAACTAAAACCGTTAGATGAGGTATGGGAAAAGAGAAAGGAGTTAATTAGAGAAGGGAAAATAGGTGATAAAGATAAAAAATATTTAGAAGAACTTTATCAAAGAAAACTTGATTGGGGCATAAAAAATCTTCCTTTTTATACTGCTTCTCTTTGTTATGAAGCAGTTAAAGCATCTAAAAAGAAGGATTATCTAAAAGCTAATCTTTTTTTAAACTATGCTCAAAAACTTTCACCTGATAGTTTTTTACCTTTTCTAATTAAATCAAAGGTACTGTGGGACGAAAGCAGAGTAAATTTTTTCTCCTCAATGACTTCATATATACATTCTATCAATAAATCATTTAATGACTTTTTTTCATCTCTTTATCTATTTTCAAACTTATACTTTTATATTATAACCACCTTTCTTTTAGCTTTTTTTCTGTTTGCTTTTTTTATTGTACTAAAATATTTTTCACTTTTTTTAAATAATATTCGCCATAGTCTTACATATGAAATACCAACTTTTTGCTTAGTAGTCCTCTCCCTTATTATACTTTTGCTTCCTATTTTTTTTAATGTTGGATTCTTTTGGTTATTAGTATATTGGATTTTGATTTTATGGGTTCATATGAGTTCTAAAGAAAAGGTTATTTCTATTATTATTATGATTATTGCTATTTCATTGCCTTGGTTGTTACAACAAGGTATAATAAAATACATTTCAATAAAATCAGAGATGCTTTCAAGCTTATATAAAGCGCGGTCAGATAGATGGAACGATACAATAAAAAATAGGCTTAAAGATTATGTATCACAACACTCAGATGAAGAGCTCCTTTTAACCATTGGGCTTCTTAATAAGAAGGAGGGAAATTTAAATAAAGCTAAAGAATTTTATAAAAAAATATTAAAAGTAAACCCAAAAAATTATAAGGCATTAAATAATATGGGTAATATCCTTTTAATTGAAGATGAGGTAGACAAGGCAATAAAATTATATAAAGAGAGTCTTAAATATCAACCTAAAAGCCCTGCTGCGTGGTTTAATTTAGGTAGAAGCTATTTAATAAAATCGTTTTATCTTTATGAAGAATCAGAACAGGCAATAACAAAAGCAAGGCGATTATCCCCTGAATTGATAGATTTTTACTTAAAGATAGAAAAACAACAACTAAATAGATATATAATTGATGATGAAATTTCTATTTTGACTTTAAAAAAGTTTTTACAAAAAGAGGGAAGGT
This sequence comes from Deltaproteobacteria bacterium, assembly GCA_019308145.1. Taxonomy (GTDB): domain Bacteria; phylum Desulfobacterota; class JAFDIG01; order JAFDIG01; family JAFDIG01; genus JAFDIG01. The sequence goes on from JAFDIG010000268.1 coordinate 2,667, forward strand.
TAAATGATATAATGGGAAGTTATTTTTGGGGCTATTTTATGAAAAGGATTCCCTATAGCTACTATTTTATAGCCCCAATACTTTTATTAGCCCTTGTGATAATACTTCTTTTTCTTTTTGATAAACATATATATTTAATTAAGTGTGAAAAATGCGGGAGGGTTGACCTAAGAATACCTGTTGCTAAAGGGGATAGAGCATTTTTATGTTCTCAATGTTATCATCTGTTTGTAAGAAAAAGTAAGGTTCATCCAAAATTGATGGATAAAAAGAAACTTCAAATCAAAAGATTCAGAATAAGAAAAAAGATCACAGACAATCTTTTATCTATTTTATTTCCAGGTGCTATTCAGCTTATGAGAGGACAAACTATCAGATCAATTATAATATTTTTGATTTTAAGTTTTTTTGTGATAAAAACATTATTTCCTCAGGGGATTGTAGAATATCCAATCATGATTCAAGGTATGCATGATTTTTCAAGGATAATACTTTATCTTCTTTTTATACTTTTTTATATTATTGTTCTCTGGGAAAGTTATCGTTATATTGAGAGGGATATTATATAAATGTCGCTTGAAGGAACATTAAAAGATTTTAGGCTTTCTGAAATAATTAAATAAAACTGGAATTTTAACTGTTTCTACGTCAAAAAAGATTATACAACTCTATTTTTTAAATGGAAATATAATCCAGGCTGATTCTGATTTTAAAAACAAAAAATCTCTTTTGGGAGAGATGTTAGTCAAAGCAAAGGTTATAACAAGAAAGCAACTTGAAAGAGCATTGAAAAAACAGGAAAAAACCCTTAAATTCTTTGGGGAGATTTTAATAGATACAGGTGTTTTAACAATAGATGAGTTAAGGAAGGCGCTTCATACTCAGATATTGGATGCGATTCAGGAACTATTTACATGGAAAGAAGGGCATTTTCGCTTTGATCCACGACCATTAGAAAGGGAAAGGAAGATTTACCCATTACTTAGTACAGAACAGATTTTGCTCAATGTAAGTTGGATGATGGATGAATGGCCCGAGATTGAAAGAAAGATCCCGTTTCCTTATCAAGTTTTAAAACGCACATCAAAAGGTCGATCAGAAGAAGAGTTAAAAAAAATAGAAGATGATTTAACTGATGACCAAAAATAT
>JAFDIG010000269.1 GCA_019308145.1 Deltaproteobacteria bacterium
GCTATTAAAGGAACAGGCTTTAGAACCTTGGATAAAGGGCAAAGAGTAAAATTTGATATTGAAACAAGTCCAAAAGGAAAACAAGCAGCTAATGTGGAAAAGCTTTAAACTATTATAGGATTGGCAACAAAAAGGAGCACCTTAAGGGTGCTTCTTTTTTATAAAAATTCTTTATATATAAAAAGAAGTTAAGAAATGAAAATTTTGGATTTCCATTTTCACGTTGGCACAAAAGAACATTGGAACCCTTGGGTAATAGAATTTTTTTCTAAAGTAAATCCATTTTATATTAAAAATTTTTCTGAAGAAATAACACCAGAAGATATACTTAAATATCTTGATAGCCAGGGAGTTAGAAAGGCAGTAATTCTTTCAGAATATGCTCCTCGCACTACAGGAGTTGTAACTAATGAATTTGTAAGCAATTTTTGTTCAAAAAGCGAAAGACTTATACCTTTTGGTTCAATTGATTTTAGTAGCAGATATACCCCCTCTCAACAACTTGAATATGTTATATTAGAATTAGGTATGAAAGGACTAAAACTTTTGCCAAGTTATAGCTATTTTTACCCTAATGATCCAGCTTTGTTTACCATGTATGAAAAGGCACAGGAGCTTAAAATCCCTATTCTCTTTCATACTGGCACTTCAATCTTTAAAGGATCTAGAATAAAATATAGCAATCCACTTTTTTTAGATGATGTTGCAGATACCTTTCCAGAACTTAATATTATTTTAGCTCATGGAGGACGTTCCTTTTGGTATAAAGAAGCTAATTGGATGCTTCTAAGGCACAAAAATGTTTATATTGATATATCTGGCATTCCTCAACGACAGCTACTCACTCACTTCCCCAAAATAGAAACCTTTTCTGATAGGTTTATATTTGGTAGTGATTGGCCTGGGATCTCTGATATAAAACCAATGATAGAAAAATTAATGGATACAGGTATCTCTAAGGATACTCTTAAAAAAATATTATGGGAAAATGGTAATAGATTATTATCTTTATCCTGAAAAGATCTTATCAAGAACCATTGATGTGTATCTTATATCATTTTCTTCAATTCCAAGATGTGTAACAGCTCTTATAAATTTTTCTTTAAATAATAACATTTTTATACCATTTTTTAATAATTTCTCTATCACTTCTTGAGCTGACAACCTTGTGTCTGTTACCTCAAATATTACTATGTTTGTTTTTACATCATTAGGATCGATTTTTATACCTTTTATATCAGCAATGGATTTAGCTAAAAGGGATGCATTATAATGGTCTTCTTCCAATCTTTCAAGATGATGTTCTAAAGCGTAAATACCTGCTGCTGCAATAATACCTGCTTGCCTCATACCACCGCCCATCATCTTTCTTATCCTCCTTGCTTCATCTATTAAAGGTTTATCTCCTGCGATAACAGAGCCTACAGGGGCGGCTAACCCTTTTGACAAACATATTGTAACAGTATCAAAAAACTTTGAATATTCCTTTAAAGGAATTTTTGTAGCAACAGAGGCGTTAAAAAGTCTTGCACCATCTAAGTGCATCTTAAGCTTATATTTATCTGCTATCTTTTTTATTCTTTCTATTTCATCAAGAGGAAAAATATTCCCACCACCTCGATTATGAGTGTTTTCAATACAAATAACTTTTGTGCGAGGAAAATGAATATTTTCTGGTCTGATTTTATCCTTAACCTGCTCACTAGTAAATACACCTTTAATACCCTTTATAGGACTTAGCTGAACCCCAAAAAAGGCAGAAGCAACTCCAACTTCATAATTGAATATATGCGATTCTTGCTCTACAATCACTTCGTCTCCCCAATTACTTAGAATCTTTATCGATATTTCATTTCCCATTGTTCCTGATGCAACAAATAGAGCTGCTTCTTTCCCTAAAAGATCGGCAACCATCTCTTGAAGTTTATTTACAGAAGGGTCTTCTCCAAAAACATCATCACCTACCTCTGCCTTTGCCATAAATGCTCGCATCTCTTCTGTTGGTAATGTAACCGTATCACTTCTAAGATCTATCAATCTCATTTCTCATCTCCTTATAATTTTCTTGACATGTACTCTCAAATAAATAATATAATCTCATCTTAAGAAGCTATTTTTACAGTCTATATTAATAAAAATAAAGAAAGGGGTCAATATGGATAATTTTTTTGAAAAATCTATTGATAAAATGAGGATTAAAAACCCTTTTAATCAGTTTAAAGAAGAAGAAGTTAGCTTTGAGTGGAGAAAAGATCCCTTGATTAGTAAAACAGCTCGTATAATAGACTCATCAATAATCTTTCCTGATGTGCCAGATCTTGAAGAGTTAGCTATAAGCTCTAAAAAAGATTGCCCTTTTTGTCCTGAACAAAGAGAAAAATTAACAGCCAGATTTCCAGAAGATCTGATCCCAGGCGGACATTTAAAGTATGGGGAATGTTATCTTATTCCAAATATTTTGCCTTTTTCTCGATATGTAGGGGTAATAATACTTTCTGATGAACATTTTCTTCATATTGATAGATTTCCATCAGATGTATTTACTGATGGACTTATTTTATCAAAGATCTTTATAGAAAAACTTATTAATCAAGATGGTGAAGTAAATTACTGTTCTATTAACTGGAACTATTTACCTCCTGCTGGTTCAAGTATTGTACATAGCCATTTGCAAGCTGTTGTTGGGAAAGAACCAACTCCATATCAAAAAGAGGTATTTGATCAAGAGAAAAAATACTTTATAGAACATAAAAATTCTTTTTGGGAAGATTTTATAAAAATAGAAAGAAAATTAAAGGAACGTTTTATTATGGAAGATGAAGAGCTTTTCTGGACTGTATCCTTCTCTCCTTTTGGTATGTTTCCTGATATTTTTGTTGTTTTTAAAAATGCAAGCTCTATTTTTGATATAAAGGAAGAAATTTTCAAAGAATTTGCTCGTTTTGCAACTAAAATAATGAAGTATCTTTTTACCAAAAATATTTACAGCTTTAATATGGCGGTTTATCTCTCTGTTAATAATGAAGAGTCATACAAAGTTCATGCAAGACTTACTCCAAGGGTTTCACCTCGCCAAGTTGGTAATAGTGATATAAACTATTTTCAAATGCTTCACGGAGAAGGTATGTGCCTTAAAATGCCAGAAAAAATATGTTCAGAAATCATTAGCTTCATTAATTAATTGTTCCTAAAAAATGGACGAATTAAACAGTATAGCCCTGTTCTATAAGTTGAGACTCTATATATCTTTTTGCTACTTGGTATGGTTGGTAAGCCCTGTTCTATAAGTTGAGACTCTATATATCTTTTTGCTACTTGGTATGGTTGGTAGATACCAAAATGACCTTCACATAATATGTCTGGTTTTATTGAGAGAAGCCTTCTCATGGAAGATGCCCAATCAGAAAGGTTTGAATCAAATAGTTCCATAAAAGGACCATGAACATCCTGTGCAAAAATGATCTTTTTACCATCCCTTTCAAGATATATAGAGATGGAGCCAGGAGTATGACCAGGAGTATGGATAGATAAAAGTTTTTCTTCACCAAAAGAAAATTCTTGTTGTGTAGAATAGATCTTTATATCTACTGAAACAGGTTCAAGATCCATACCATAAAAATATGCTCCACTTTTTTCTCTATCTCCTTTTTCAATAATATTTGAATCAAAGCTATGAGCAATAACTTTTGCGCCAAAACGTTTCTTTAAATAAGCTGCTCCCCCAATATGGTCAATATGAGAATGAGTAAGGAATATAGTAGAAATCATTACTGGGTTTAGTTTTAATTTTCTTATATTGTAGATAATTCTCTCTACACTTTGACCACAACCAGTATCAATAATGATGAGCTCTTCCATATCAATTAGGTATATAAGGCAATCCCAAGGATCTGTTATTCCAGCTCCCCCAATAAGATAAACCCCTTTTGCTACTTCTCTTGGTTTCATCATCTCATATCACCTTTTAAAACTCTTCTACATCATCAGATGCAATCAATTCACCATCTTTTTTGATCAATCTCAAAGGCATCCCACAATAAGAGCAATATATTTCATCATCAGGTTTTTCATCACCTTCCAGTGGAATCGAGGCATCACATACTGGGCATATTACTTCATCTTTTTCCATATAATCACCTACCTTTTTATAGTAAAAATATTGTTAAAATATATAATGTAAAACTTTAACTTTATATAATTAAATCTACAAAATTATTAGTAAAAAAATAAAAAAAATAATCTTAAAATATTTAAAATGAATTTTAAATCTATTTTATTTTAAATAATAAGAGAAATTCCTTAACATGTCAAATCTTAATTGAATAGTACTTGCTCAATTTTCCCAAAGAAAAGAAAAAATCCTTATAGTCTAAAAATTAAAGTAGAAGAAGAAAAATTGTTTGAACTATAGACAACTTAATGGTATATAAAGAAAGAATTTAGATCACTCTAATTTTTGAAAACCTTAAAATAAAAATATTTTTGAAAAGTTATGA
>JAFDIG010000014.1 GCA_019308145.1 Deltaproteobacteria bacterium
TTTATCTTTTAACACTTAGAAATTTACAAACTAAAAAGTCTTCTCCAAAATCCATGGTAAATATAGCTATAATATCTCTTTTTACCTCTTTAATTATGGGAATAGAAGCTTTTGTACAAAAAGAAACTTTTTTTATACCAGAATTTAAAACTTTAACTGCTCTTATTGCTTATGGGCTTTTTGGTCAGGTTTTTGGATGGGTTTTAATCAGTAAAGGTCTTCCTAAAGTCGAGACCTCTCGGGCTGGACTTATCCTTCTTTTACAACCAACTTTAGCCTTTATATGGGATATTATCTTCTTTTTAAGACCTACAACTCTTGTAGAAGTTATAGGAGCTATTATAGCTATGATCGCAATTTATATAGGCGCAATTAGTCAAAACAGATAACAAACTTTACAACTGTAATCTCACAGAAAATCTTCTTAAAATTATCTCTATTACTTTTTTATAAGAATACCCTTGTCAACATGCTAAAGGAATTTTTATTTATAATTTGCATCTTCAAGGAGCTGTACAACTGTGCTGTAACCTTTCTTCTTCGCTAAGGTTAATGCTGAATTCCCTTTATTATCTTTCAGTTTTGGATCAGCTCCTTTTGAAAGCAAGAGTTTTACAATATCAATATGACCTTCTTCTGCTGCCCACATCAAAGCTGTCTCTCCCTGGTTATCTTTTACATTTATTTTAGCCCCACTGTTAAGCAGAGATTTCACAATATCAATAGAACCTTCACCTGCTCCCAGCATCAATGCAGTTGCTCCATATTTTTTTTCTTTAACATTAACATTTGCTCCTTTTGATAACAATAAATTTACAATTTCAAGATAACCATAATTTGTAGCCCACAAAAGTGGTGTTGCCCCATTTTTATTATCTTTAGCATTAACATCAGCTCCTTTTGCCACTAAAGCCTTTACAACATTAGTATACCCCTTTAATGATGCTAAAATCAAAGCTGTTGCACCATCCTTTGCTTTTATGTTCAGATCAGCACCTTTTTTAAGAAGGAGTTTAACAATAGCAAAGTGTCCATATTCAGACGCTAACATTAATGGTGTTGCTCCATACATATCATCCTTGACATTTATTTCTGCTCCTTTATCAAGCAAAACCTTTACTATATCAATATCCCCTTTTGATACTGCCAACAGTAAGGGTGTTGCTCCATCTATTGCTTTAACATTTACATCTGCTCCATTTTTTATCAGGGTTTTAAAAATATCAATGCGTCCTTCCCAAATCGCAAACATAATGGGTGTCCAACCATTTTCTGCTTTTGTATTTATATTAGCACCTTTTCTAAGTAACTCTTTTATATGATCAGCTTTTCCTGCCTTTACTATATCTATCAACTCTTTATTAATATCTGTTGAAAAAGCAGTAAAAGGAATTATTAAAAAAATTAATATCAATAACAAAATACCGTTTTTTTTATTCAGTTTAAGTTTCATAAAAATTTCCTTCTTAATAATTTTTTTTTCACTTTATCACATCTCTATTTATCTTTATAGAAATTTAATTCTCATTTTTTAACCATTAATATTTAATTAAAGCAACAAATAATAAATATTTAGTTCAATAACTTCAAATGGTTAGTTTGGTAAATGTTAGGTTATAAAAGCTTTATATGATTTAACTAAAGATCTCAGCTTTTACACTTTTTATTTAAAATTCAATCTTTAGCACCGTTAAATTTGAGAACCAGCATAGTAATATCATCTGCTTGAGGTACTCCATGAGAAAAATTCTTTATTTTTTCCATTATCCCAACAACCAATTCATAAGGGGAGCTATTAGACATTGTAATCACTGCATCTTTTAAACCATCCTCTGAAAAGAGTTCTTTTTTATCATTTATAGCTTCAGTAACACCATCAGTATATATAAAAATAGAATCACCTACTTTTAAATCAATCCTTTCTGTTTTATATGTTATATCTGCCATTGCGCCAACTGCTATTCCTCCTTTAAGGTTGAGGAACATTACATCTCTGCCTTGTCTGATAATTAAAGGAGGATTATGTCCACCATTTGCATATAATAGTTCTCCTGTCTTTGTATTCAAAATAGATAAAAAGATTGTTACAAACATACAGGAATCATTATCTTTAGAAAGTTCATTATTTAATTCTGTTAATATTTCTCCAGGAGTAATACCTTTTCTTGCAATTACTTTTAGAAGTGTATGAGTCATAGCCATAAACAGAGATGCTGGCACTCCTTTACCTGATACATCACCAACAGCAAAACAAAAATGATCATGATCTATAAAATAAAAATCATATAGATCCCCTCCTACCTCCCTTGCAGGCTCAACAGTAGCATATATATCGAATTCTGATCTATCAGGAAATGGAGGAAATAGACGGGGAAGAATACCCATCTGAATATCATGTGCTATCTTGAGTTCACTTTCGATCCTTTCTTTTTCTGCTATGGCTTTTGTTAAATCCTTGATATATTGTTTTAAAGAATTTTTCATATAATTAAAGGAATCAGTCAGCTTACCAACTTCATCCTTTGATTTAATAGGAGGGATTTCAATATCCAAATTTCCTGTGGCAATATCTTGAGCTAACCTTGACAATCTTCTTAAAGGACTGGTTATTGAGCTTGCAATCAATACAATAAGTAAAAATATTACAATAAAACCAACGAATGCAATAAAAAGAACTTTGTGATTAAGATGAGTTATATCTGCCATCAACTCTTTTTGAGGGAAAAGAACACCTAATGACCACCCATTTGAAGAAAGAGGTGAAAAAACCATCCAGCACATCTTACCTGTATGAATACTTCTAAATGGAACAAATCCTGTCTTCCCTTGTATCATATCCCTTCCTATCTTCCTAAGGAGCTTATCACCTTTTTCCTCTGCTACAGAAAATATTGTCTCATTCATTATAAGCTTTGGATTAGGATGTGTAATAAATGTTCCATTTTTAGATATCAAAAATCCATATCCGCTTTGCTCTATCTTTATTGAAGCAACTATCTTTTGAAGCCAAGAGAGAGAAATATCTACAGCAATCACACCCATAAATCTTCTTTTCCCATTAATAACCTTATAAAAAGGATATGAATAAGTTGACATTACTATCCCACCAGCTTTTCCAAAATATGGTTCACTCCAAACAGGACGATTGAGTTCCTTTGGAATTTGATACCAGTCAGAGTAAAAATAATTATAAGGCACATATTTGAATTCTATTTTTCCTTTTTTCTTATAGAAATATGGGGCAAAGTATAAAGAATTTATGCTATATGCGTATGGCTCAAAAGCAATTGCTGCACCATAAATCTCAGGATTATTTTCTGTAACCAAACGCAAAAGTTTCATTAATTCTGGTTCCATATAAATAGAAGACTCCATAAAATAGGAAAGATTTTGGGGGATCTTTTCAACTGAGTAGAGTACCATGTCAATCTTATTAACTGTAGCATAAGCAAGATTTTTTGCATTTTTTTCTATATTTTTGATAATAATTTTACGAGAGAAAAGATAATTATATGCAAAGATAATGGAAAAGATAATTGTTATACCTGTAAGGATGAAAAGAGATAGTTTAAAGGCAATTCCTTTATTTAGGATCATGGTCAATACATTCTTTATAGAAAGAGGAAAAATCTGGGATTCTTTTTATTAATCTCTCTTCTTTAAGAATATTTGCAACCCTATTATAATCTTCAACCATAAGCTTCCCCATAGGGATTTGAGCATCTTTTGGCATGATAATATCTTTCATTCTATCAAGCATCCATTTTTGATGAGCCATATTCGCAGGGATATGTTCCTTTGATAAAGCTTTCATCACAACTGATAACGCCTCTTTAGGATGAGAAAAAGCATACTTCCATCCCTCAATAGATGCTTTTACAAAGGATCTTGATAAATTAGGGTCTTTTTTATAAAAATCTTCAAGTGTATATATGCCATCTTCAGGAAAGTTAAGTCCATATTTTGAAAAGAAAAAGGTACTTAGTTCATCGGGATTGATACCAGAATTTAGGATAGTATGATATTCATTATACCACATAGCAGAGGCAACATCTACACCATCTCTTAAGAAAAGATTTACTGAATATGATTGATGTACAACCTTTACTTTAAGATTGAATTTTTTAAAAAATGCTCGTGGTTGAATCTGAAAAACTGAATCCCAGAGCCCTACCTTTTTACCATTAATATCATATGGTGTTAAAATTCCCTTTGATTTTTTTGCTACAAACATAAGAGCTGAACGCTGAACGATTTGTGCAATATTGATAAGCTTAATACCCCGAGATCTCAACTGTATGCCACTTGCAAGCCATAATGTAACAAAATCAGCCTTGTGATTTTTTAGAAAATCAGATGATTGTCGGCCAGGTCCTCCTGGTATTATTGTAAGATCAATACCATATTTTTTGTATATACCTTTTTCATAGGCAATATAGTATCCTGCAAATTGGGCTTGAGGAACCCATTGTGGTAAAAAGGAGGCTTTCTTTAAATGAGCTGCAAAACAAAAAAGATCAAAAAGAAAAAAGGTTAAAATGATAACAACAAGGCAGATTAATATTTTCCCTTTTGCCATTTAACTACCTAAATTATTTATAAAATAGAAAAATCAAATGGTTTTTATCTTTTTCCCTCTTGTAATTTATCTTATCAACCATCTTTTTTATCAAATGGATCCCTAAACCACCAACATTTCGATTTAAAATAGAACTATTTAGATCAGGCTCTGAAACGGAATTCATGTCAAAAGGTATACCATTATCAATAATCTCTATCACCAATATGTTATTATCTTGCATTTGGCATCTAAGTTCTATATCACCGATATCATTAGGATAAGCATATTTAGATATATTTACCAGAGCTTCTTCAGTAGCAAGTTCTATCTCTTTTATCCTTTCATCTGAAAATTGATTTTGTTTTGCATAATCAGAAACAAAATCAATAAACCGCCTTAAATTTTCTATCTTAGCTGGTAATTTTATTTTTAAGCCTAAATCCATTTAATTTTCCACAAAAACATTATTGAAATTAAAAAAAATTATCATAAATAAATTTAAATATTCTCAAGTGCTGCATTAACCGTTTCATAAATAGGAAGAATGGAACTAAAGCCTGCAATATCAAAAACCTTTTTTACATTATCTTTAAGAGAAGAGATAAGTAAATGACCCTCTTGTTTCTTCAATTTTTTACTACTAGAAAGTATAGCCCTTAAACCCGCACTACTTATATAATCAACTTTCTCAAAATCTATGATGAAAAATTTCTCCCCAGCTTCTATTAACTCGTCTATTTTCTTTTCAAATTCTGGAGATGAAAGCGCATCCATCCTGCCTTTAACTGATACAATACAAGTATTATCTTTTTTTATGGTTTCTATCTCCATATTAGCCTCCATACACAAACCTTAAATTATTTTAAAAAAATATATAAAAAAACCTTATAAGAATATCTTATGGATGGTTTTGCATCCAATCCTCTTTCGCAAATTTCATAATCTCTTTTGAGCGATCCGTATATAAATTAATGCCTTCCCAATTTGGTTTGCCCAAAACTTTTTGCATCAAGATACCATCTTCATCAAACCAGCGTGGCAAAATACCTCCCAAAAAGTAACCAAAATTCCGTAGAATATCAACCGCCTCTCCAACCCAAGCTAAAGATAGTTTTAGCCAAACTTGAATAATAATGATACCCTTTTCTTTTAGTTCTCTCTCAACTTCCATGATAACTGAACCAAAATCAGCTCCTATCTCAATAACAGACAATCTTGCAACTTGTGCAAAATCAAATAACTGCTTTTCGATTTTAGTACTCAAATGAGATGGTATCTCTTTATCAGAAATCATGATTATACGATCATCATTCAAGATATCATAAAGAAAGGATAATTGGCGATAATATCTTTTTGGTAGGTATACCTTATGAGGTTTAGATATAATGCAATAAAAATAGAATAAAGAACTTACTCTACCAGATGCACTTTTTTCCTTTTCATAAGTTGATGCAGGCATTAGGTCAACTTCAATAGCTTGAGGCACCCAACCAAGCTTTTCAACAAGCCTTTGCATATAAACATGGTTACAAACTGCTTCACCATAAATTGCTTCAATCCCGAATCTTTTTGCAACTTCATTCTGCCCATGAGCAACTAAGGCAAAACCAATACCTTTGCCACCACGATAAGCAGGGTGAACCAGCCCAGAACCTGATTCATAAATATTTTTGTAAGGTGCACTGTTAAAAAGTGCATTATGACCTACTATATCACCCTTTGGTGTTCTTGCAACACTTGAGATAACACTGCCTTTTCTATTCGCTTCTATCAACTCATCAGGATTAAGATACATGCTAATAGGATAGGCATTACCATAAACAAATTTAAAAAGATTTACCACTCCTTTTGCATCAGAGGGTTTAAAAAAATCTATTTCTACTTTTTGCCCTGGTTCAATATCTGATATCTTATCGTTTTCTTGCTTCATCATACCTCCTTATTTTATATCCCACCATCCAAGTTTATTAATCTCATTATAAATGGTTTTAGCAACAAGATCCATCCCCCTCTCATTAAAATGTACTAAATCAATAAAAAGCTCGAACCGTTTTGGATGATTATGAAAAATTTCATTTAGATCTATATAAGGTATTTGAAGCTCTTTACTCAATTTATCCCTTAGGAAGTCAAAAAATTTATAATCATAAATAGCTTTACCTTTAATAAATGATTCCCAATTTGCCTGAATAGTAGATAAACGTCTCTTGTCTAAAGAAGAAAGATTTAGATCATATGCAACTGCATAATTGATAATAACAATGTGTGCCCCTATATTATGTCCTATTTCTACTATTTTTTTATAACTCTCACCTATTGCTTCAATACATCTATCCCACTGAAACTGATCATCCAAATGTGGAAAAGGCTTTCGTTCTGTCATTGATCTTCTAATAAAGAAATATAAGCAGAAATTTGCCAAGATCTTATTCCACCAAGGACTTTTCCTTTCAAGTGCCATAATAAATTCCCATGGCCATGGTTCTCCTGGTTTCCATTTAGAGCCAAACATCCATGCCTGAGATACATCATTTCCTCCTATCTCAATTAAAAGTATCCGAGGTTTTGCATCTTTTAAGCTATTTTCAAATAGATAATGGTGTTGAAAAGTGTTGTATGTAGGATTTCCAGCATTTAAAACCTCCCAATTTCCATACCCATAATTTTTTAATATCTTTTCAAGTTTAATTGACCATAAATGCTTTTCTTTTTTTAATTTTGCCCCGAAAAAATTTGACTCCCCGATTACCATAATACGATTTTTTTCACCATCAGGAGCTGGTTCTGGTCCCCGACAATAAAAGCGGTTTATATTAACTTTAGGAGACTTAAATCCTTTCTTAAATCGATAATAAAGGGGAGGGGGAACTTTTTCTATAAAACTTCTATATGGATATTCACCAATCACTTTTGAATGAAATGGCAAACGAAAATGTAATCGATGATATATCCTTGCACATATTTCTAACAAAATCGCAATACCAATAATAGCTAAACACAACCACAATATCAGTTGCATTATGACCTCCTATCTATTTTAGTAACCATAAATGTAAAAGCCATCCCTACAACTATTAGGGTTGCACAAAAATAATAAAGAACAGAATAATTCCAGTTAGCAATAAAAAATCCCCCAATAAATGGGCCAAGGAAGAAACCTCCTTGAAACATCTCTAAACCTAAATTTGTGTTCAAAGCTCTAAAACGTGGAAGAGAAATATCAAATATCAAACTGTTTAAAACAGGAAGAGCACCCCCCCAAGACAATCCAAAAAAGAAGCCAAGCCAATAAAATAATAATATACCTTTAATATTTGCCAAAAGTATATATCCAACCATTAACCCAAAAAGAGAAATAAACAGAAGAACAGATTTGTTAAACTTATCAAACATCCTTCCACCAAAAACTCTAACAGCGATTTCTGTAAATGTAGAGATGGTAAAAAACCAACCAGGATTTGTAATACCCACACTTTCTCCATAGCTTTTAATGAAATAAAAAATGGGAGTAAAAGCTGTAAAAAGTAGTAAAGAGATAATTAGAAGTAACAAAATCCTTTTGTCACTTAAGTCTTCTATCAAATCATTTAAGTGTATTCTATCAGATGGTATTGCAGATTGTTTACTCTTTTTACCCTTTAAAAGAAAAAGCAAAGGGAAAACAAAAACCAAAATCAAAGCTGTTAGGTAAAGTACTGGTATAAACCCATCAAACTTTTTAATAAGAGGGGGAAGGATTGGCGGGATAACTGCATAAGGAAGAAGGGTAATCACTGATATCATCCCAAAAGCTTCACCACTTCTTTTAGGAGGGATAACCCCGACTACCTTTGCAATAACTGCTGTTGCCATAATCACATAAGCCGCTCCATGCATTATCCTTACAAAAGCCATGCTCAGTTGACCCTTAGCAGGATAATATAAAAGCAAAGAGATAATAACAGCTATGAGACTAATATATATCCATTTTATTGCATTTTCTGGATTAAGAATAGGGCTTACAAATGGGCGTATAACAAGGGCTGTTAAAGAGAACAAACCAATAAGAAAACCAATCCATTCTGGTTCAATTGATAAACTCTTTAAATATTGATAGAATTGGAAAAATATTGCTATGTTGCAATAAACTAAAAAGATGATCCCATTTAAAACAAGAAACTCTTTTGTGAAAAGAGCTTCCTTACTATCTTTTTTAAAAGTTAATTGATTATGGTTAGATTCCTTTTTCATATTTCATATTTTATCAACCTAAGAACAAGGTTTGACGCAACAAGCTTTCTATATAGAGCAGTTGCCCTTATATCATCAATAGGGGAAACCTCCTTTTCAACAATAGATTTAAGAGCTTTTAATGTTTCAATAGAAAACTTCTTTCCTTTAAGAAAATCTTCTACATTATTAGATCTTATAACCATTGGTGCAACGCTTCCCCATGAAAGCCTTGCATCCTCTATATCTCCATTACTTGAAACCTTAAGAAGGGCTGCCATACTTACAATCGCAATCGATAAGGCTTTCCTCTGCCCAACCTTTTCATAATGGTGAATTGTGTAATTGTTATTCTTTCTTATAAAGATTCCTTTTAGAATTTGTCCCTTTTTTAATGATGTTTTCCCTGGTCCAGTTATAAAATCTTTTATAGCAACTATTGACAAAGAATCTTTTGTACAAATCTCAAGCTCTGCATCTAAAATATATAATGGAGGAAGGGTATCTCCTGCTGGTGAAGCAGTGCAGATATTACCCCCAATTGTTCCCATATTCCTTATCAAAGGAGAACCTAATACCTTAATTGCTTTTAATAAAACAGGAAAATTTTCTTTGATTATATGATTGCTTAACAATTCGGTATGAGTAGTGCAAGCACCTATCCATATTTTATCATTATCTTCTCTAATCCCCTTTAATTCATCGATCCTCTCAATACAGACAATAGAAGATGGATTTATGATCCCTTTTTGCATCTTCACAAGAAAATCTGTTCCACCAGCATAAATAGAGATATCAGGATCTTTTGATAATATTTCCCAGAGTTCATCAAGAGATTTTGGTAAAAATAGTTTTCTCATAGCTCTCTTTTTGCTGCTGCTTCTATAGCATCGACGATCTTTTGATAACCAGTGCAACGACAAAGGTTGCCACTTATAGCCTCTCTAATTTCATCACGGCTCGGCTTTTTATTTCTTTTAAGCAGATCAAAGGAGACCAAAACCATTCCAGGGGTACAGAAACCACATTGAACTGCCCCATGTTTTATAAATGCTTCTTGTATTGGATGCATATCACTATCTTTTTTAATCCCTTCAATTGTTATAATCTCTCTTCCTTCAAGCTGAGCTGCTAACATAAGACAGGAAAGCTTAGGGCTACCATCTACTAAAATGGTGCAACTTCCGCACTCACCTCTTCCACATGCCTCTTTTGTTCCAGTTAAACCTAAATCCTCTCTAATGACATCAATAACTCTGCGGTCTGCTTCCACATCAATAACCTTAGTTTCTCCATTTAAAATAAATCTGATCTTCAATTACTCATCTCCTTTTTCTCTTTTAAAGCCATCAATATCCTCTCACCAGTTAAAGGTGAACGAAATATCCTTATATCTAATGCATCTGCCACTCCATTAGCAACAGCAGGAAGAGGTCCATTGGTATTTATCTCTCCTGCACCTTTCATACCAAAAGGACCACTTGATTCATGTAGTTCAACATTAATTGATTCTATATCAGGCAAATCCATCGCGGTTGGAATGATATAAGTAGAGAAATCCAATGTTTTAGCTTTACCATCTTCAACAACAAAATCCTCATAAATGGCATATCCCAATCCTTGTGCAATTGCTCCATGGATCTGTTGCTCTAAGATTTGAGGATTGATTATTTTACCTGAATCAGTGATTGATAAATATTTTTTTACTTCCACCTCGCCTGTGAGTTCATCAATTTCAACATAAGCAAGATGAGAAACAAATGAAAAAATAAGATGTGGAATACCATGCAATCTTAATCTTTCATCTATTGAGACCAATTCCTTTGAGACTGGTGCTCTATAATGTTTAGTAACAATTCTTTCAGAATCATTAAGAAATTTTGTAATCTCTTTTAAAAGAAAGCTTTTTCCAGTTGGTAAATGAATTATCTTGCCAGGAACCATTGTAAACTCATCTATAGATTTTGCCATAATCAGATCTGCTACCCTATTTAATATATATTCTTTAAGGGTTTTAGAAGCATCTATAAGGGCATTCCCAAATGTATATGTTGTTCTGCTTGCAGATGATGAACCTGATGACAGAGTCTTTTCTGTATCAGGGAGTATAAGTTCAATGTTATCTATATCTTGATTAAGGATATTAGCTGCTATTTGCATATAAGAGTTTATGTTTCCTTGCCCCATATCAACAACACCACAAAATATCCTAAACTTACCATCTTCGGTAAGCTCTATTTTTGCATTTGCATAATCAGGGACAACCGGGCCATATCCCATTGCGTGCATAATAGAGGCAATACCAACTCCCCGTTTTTTAAATATAGGAGCATCTCTTTTCCATCTCTCCCTTTCTTTCCATAATGGATGTTGTTTTAATATATTAAGACAATCAGTAATACCTGTAGATGAAAGCATGGTTGTTCCTATAGGGATTTTATCTCCTTTTTTTATTACATTTCTCAATCTTATCTCAAGAGGTGATAAATTTAATCTTTTAGCAACCATATCAACCATCTGTTCCATTGCAAAAGTTACCTGAGGAACACCAAATGCTCTAAATGCTCCACCAATCGGGTTATTTGTATAAACAACCCAACCTTTAAGATTTGTATTTGGAATATGGTAAGGACCTCCGGAATGCTCCAAACCTAAAGCCATGACAACCCCACCAAGATGATCATAAGGTCCTGTATCATAAAAAAATCTAACATCAAGCGCATGGAGTTTTCCATCCTTTTTTGCACCAAGTTTATAGTATAAACGCGCTTGATGTCGTTTAACACTTGATATGAAGCTTTCTTCTCTATTTAACCAGATTTTAACTGGCTTTCCAGGAACCGTAAGTGCTGCCAACCCAAGGAGTGTCTGAACTGTTATGCCATCCTTTCCCCCAAAAGCACCACCACAATAAGGAGCAATAATCCTAACCTTTTTTATATCAAGCCCAAGTGCTTCAGCCACCTCTGAACGGTCCCTAAAAGGTGTCTGAGTAGAGACTGTTATAGTAAGCATTCCATCAGAATCTAAAATTGCCCATCCAGCCTCTGTCTCAAGATATGCGTGTTCTTGATATGGCACTTCAAAGGAAGCTTCAACAACCAGATCACATTCAGAAAATGCCTTATTTCCTTTGCCGGTTTCAATTTTCCCATGAAGCAATACATTACCATCAGGATTATCTTCATGAACGAGGTTTTTTTTATCATTAATCGCTTTTTCAGCATCAAAAATTAGTGGCAAAGGTTCATAATCAATAGCGATTAAACTTAATGCATGCATAAGTACCTTTTTATCTTTAGCTAAAACAAGAGCAACAGCATCACCAGCATATCTTATCTTATCATCTACTAATACTGGCTGATCCTTCCTTACCACACCTTGCCTGTTAGTTCCTTTGACATCCTTATGGGTGAGAACATCAATTACTCCTTTAAGATGTTTTGCTTTATCTATTTTTATCTTTTTGAGTCTTGCATGTGGTATACCAGCACGTTTTACACCAACCCAAATCATATCTTTTGAATGATAGTCAGAAGCATACTTTTCTAATCCCCTTACCTTATTGAAGGCATCTATACGAGGGATTATCCTACCTATTTCAACAATTTTTCTATCTAACTTCATTGAACTTTTTTTATTTCAAGAAAATAAAAGATTTTTAAAGAAATAAGTTAAGGTTTTATAATTTTTTTTGGTTTTCAATCCTTGCTGTGTTAAGCACTTTTGATAATGCCTCAATAAAAGCCTCCATTACCTCAAGCTTATCTATTGTTACACGAATCCAATTAGGAAACCTAAAACCTGTCATAGTGCGAACCATGATACCCTTTGACATAAGCTTACGATATGCAAGGCTATCACTCATAGGAAGCTTTATCATTATGAAATTCCCTTCTCCATTTACATATTGTAGCCTCAAAAGATCAAGTTCTTTAACAAGGAAATCCTTGCCCTTCTTTACCATCTCCCGTGTTTTAAAGATATGCTCCTGATCATCAATCGCAGCAAAAGCAGCTTCCTGAGCTAACACATTAACAGAATATACAACACATGTGCGGCGTATAATATTCACTACATCAAGGCTACCAACCAAATAACCTATCCGAAGCCCTGCTAAACCATACATCTTGGAAAAGGTTCTAAAAACAACAAGGTTTGGATATTCACTGAGGAGTTTTATGCTATCAGGATAATCTTCTTTTTCAACAAACTCAAAATATGCTTCATCAACAACTACGATCTGTCTCCCATTGATCTTATCCAAAAAATTGCGTAGTTTATCCTCACTCCAGTAACTTCCAGTGGGATTATTGGGGTTGCACACAAAGAGAATCTTTGTCCTTTCATCAATATGACTCAACATCCCTTCATCATCAAAACCAAAATTCTTAAGTGGCACAAGGCGAGCCTCAAATCCAGAGAATTCAGCAACCCATTCATAAACAGCAAAGGTTCCATCAGCAGTTATGATATTATCGCCTTCCTGACAAAAAGCCTTGATCACAAAAGTAATTACCTCATTAGCACCATTTCCAACAAGAAACTGTTCAGGATTAAGACCAAAACGGTCAGCAAGTTTATATCGGAGATGATAAGCATCTCCACTTGGATAGATAGATGCAGAATGGGGAGGGAACCTCTTGATTATACTCTGGGCAACAGGTGGGGGACCAAGAGGGTTTTCATTGTTGTTTAAACGATATAAATATCTACACCCAAACAATCTTTTAAGCACATCATCTGGTTTGCTGGGTATATAAGCCTCGAAATGTTTTACATAGTCAGGAACAAGCCTATCCAGGTCAGGGTATTTCATTAATGCTTTTCCCCTAACTGAAATAATACTATGTCTCCAATACCCCCATAAGGCAAAATAATTCTTGGTTTAAAATTATGATTAAATAGTGCAGGGACAAACTCAACCTGCCAGGACTTACCCAAATCCATTTCAAAAAAGATTGTACTAAGTGATTCTTTTTTAAAAAGATCTAAATGGGCACCAATATTTTTATCACTATCCAGACCTGAACAAAGCGGACGAAGTGTTACAAAATTATTGATGCGGTCAAATTCAGCAGAAAGAACGGAAAATTGCTCTTTAGTCTCTCCTTGATCCCTAACCAATCTGATCATCCGAGGCAAGACAAGGCGTTTATACTCTTCTTTAAGAAATTCCTCTAAAGCAGGATGTGACCATACAGTACTTCCTAAATCTTCTTGCATCTGGCGAAAATAAGCAGTAATAGAAAAGGGAGAACCATCTTTTGTGAAAAAGGTGAGAGAACCTAAAGGTTCAAAATAATCTTTTGGCAACTCTAATGTTGGATAACGATTGATAAGCCCAACAGCATCGCTTTTGGCTATTGCCTTAATGCACTCTTCTATAAGTCTCTCTGCTATAGATAAATCTGATCCTTGAGTAAAAATGTACGGGCCAAAACACTCCACTGTTTTTGAACCTAACCAATGCCATAGGGTCCCCCCAATAATCCGTTCTTTCTGATCTATCGCGACAACAGCCTCATATTCACCACTTCTCACCATATCGACTACTTTGCCAGGAAATCTAAAATCTTTAGGAAAGCTAAAAGATTTATAATGACTATTTAATAGCATAACAAAGAGCTTCAGATCCTCACCTGTAGCTGATTTTATTGAAAATTCTACTACATTCTCCACTGAGGGTAAGGTTGTGAGATCAAATTCATCTACCGAAGGATATGACTTTTCTTTTGTAAGAATCAGATGTATACTTTGGGCTCCTTCTTGCTTTACTTGGAGTCTATCAACAGAACGAGAGGCAATCAAAAGTCCCATTTCTTCTAAACTTGCTTCTTCATGAGGTGAAATAGTTGTGGTAAGATTAAATGCTCTCATATTAAAATTATTTGCTGAAAATAAGAAATCTGCTTTAACATAATATATACCGCTTGAACATCGAATAGTTATTATATGATCTGTTGAGGAGGCTTTTATAAGATATAAAAAGATCTCTTCAGTTGCTAAGGTAAGAGCTAATGCTTCCTTTTTGTTGAGTCCAAAGGCAAGAGCACTATTCTCTACAAATGATGTTGCAACAGGTAAAAATGTGGGATCAACTCTAATTGATAATAAAATTCCTTTATCTTTATTAATATTATTATTCAATGTTTATTCTCCCATTATTTAATTAGTTCGCACTGAAATTGGTGGGATATAAAATCCCACCCTACAAAAATAAAGAATTTTTTTTATTTTAAACCACTAAGGTTAGCCAAATTTAAATATAGATTTTTTTGAAATTTATATTAAATACTTGATTATAAAATGTCAATTTCTTTTCATAATGAATCTATTTTGTTGTAAAAATTAAAAATCATTGTTAGAAAAATATTGACTCTTAAAGATAAGAATGATTAAATCCCTTGAAAAGGAGGAGATTTATAATATGGATAAAAATCATAAAGAAAAATTGACAACAAAGATTTTTGCATGGGCAAAAACTATTATCATTGCCTTTATCATTGCCTTTTTCTTAAAAGCAACATTAGTTGAAGCAACTTTTGTTAAATCTGGCTCAATGATGCCTACACTTTTAGCAGGTGATTATGTGATCATCAACAAAGCCGCATATGGTCTTCATCTTCCATTCATAAAAGAAATCCTTTTCCCATGGGGAAAAATAAAAAGGGGTGATGTTGTTACCTTTATTTTACCAAATAATCCTCATATAACTTATATAAAGAGAGTAGTGGGCTTGCCAGGGGATACAATAGAGATAAAAGATAATATATTATTTATAAACAACAAGCCTGTTTCTGATATACATATAGATGGAAATCCATATCTTTTTGAAGAACTTTTAAAAAACAAAAAATATTACATTCTTAAAAGGACATTAAACTATAACTATGGACCTGTACATGTTCCCGCTGGCCATATATTCGTTCTTGGAGATAACAGGGATAACAGTGCTGACAGCCGATATTTTAAATTTGTTCCTATAAAATTTATTCAAGGGAAAGCTGTTATTATACACTTTTCAAGGGACTTAGGATGGGCAAAAATCAGATTTAACAGGATAGGAAAAAAATTATGAATGAAAAAGAGAAAAGAGATAGTAGGGATGTAATCAAAATCTTTTTAAAAGAAGGTAATTTTCATACTGAGGAGCTTCATTCAGTTATCGAAAATTTGATAATACTTTTTAAATCTGATGAGGATTTAGGTATTAAGCCTAAACAAAAAGATATCCTTATAGCTGTATTATATAGATTAGCAGAAGAAGGGGACAAACTATTAAATATATGGCATGAATTTTCTGAGCATGAATTTTCTGACTACATAGAAAAGAATTTATAAAAAATTATTATTTATTTAACTCAATTTTCTCACCTTAATATGGGCAATATAATATATTAAAATTATTGAATTTTTTATAGGAAAAAACTTTCTAATACGGAGTAATTAACTTCTAAAGAGGTACTATAAAAAATTTATATAAACAACAAAAGCTGCAAAATTTAAGCTATTTAATCTCATCACCTAATAAAAGCGCCTTTTGGTATTCACTCCATAAATATGATTTCTCAATTCCTTGATCAATAAAATCCCAAGGAAAGACTTCATCTTTTTCTCTTTGGCGGTAAACATAAAAATCAGGATTTAAAGGGGTTTCTTTAAATGCTTTATAAAAATTATTTCCTAAATTGTTTGCCATATCAATAACAGTA
>JAFDIG010000270.1 GCA_019308145.1 Deltaproteobacteria bacterium
TGATATCAAGAATTTACCATTTAAGTTTTCCTCAAATGATGACTCCTTAGTAATAAAATTAAAATATAAAGATAATACTTTTCTTTTTACAGGCGATATCACTAAAAGAACAGAAAAGATACTTATAAAGAATGGTGATGCTCTTAAAGTTGACCTTCTAAAGGTTCCAAATCATGGGAGTCTTTATTCAAGTTCTGATATATTTTTAGATAAGGTTGAGCCAAAGATAGGAGTAATTACCGGAGGAACAGTTAGATTAGTGAGATATTCTCATCCAAGATTGTTTAGAAGATATAAAAAGAGGGGGATAAAGCTAATTAGCACTCAAAGAGAAGGGGCTATCATTGTAAGGAGTAATGGTTATACTTTAAAAATAAGGAGTTTTAAAGACAAAAAGATTGATTAATCCATATAAGAAACAGAGACTAACTACTTTCAGGCTGATTTTATCAGCTTGAAAATAAAAGGGAGGTTACTTATTTTTTATAATTTTTATTATAGTTTTTTAATTATTTTGCGATTATTTTAATCTTATACAACTAAAATTTTTTAGATTTAATTATTTTGCTCTGAAAAGATAAATCATTTAAGTTAGTGTCTTAGATGCTTTTTTACCTCTTTTAACATTTCTGATGCTTCATTATTACCAGGATCAAGATCCAAGATCTTTTTTAATTGAATTGCGGCTCTATCCCAATCATATTTATCATAGTATATCCTTGCAAGGGTAAGGTATATCAAGGTTTTGTTTATTTCTGGTTCATTTTTGGGAAAAAGTTTTTCTGCCTTAAAAGCAAATTTTTCTGCCTGCTCATAAAATCCAATAAGATCAAATCCCTTTGCTAAATAGAGCTGAGTTTTCCAATATTTTAATCCTACCATAACACCATAGATTATACCGATTACTATTAAAATCTTTATAATTCTACCAAACATAACAAAAGACTCCTTTTAATATTTAATAAAAAAGTTTCTGACTTAATTCTATCATTAAAATTGTTAGATAGAAAAATCTATTTTGTCAATCATATTTTTAAAGTAAGAGAAATAGAGATTTTAAATTAAAAATTATGTTTGTCTTAATATAGAACTATATCACTATTTCACAACTATCAACTCTTCCCTTCTTATAATAAAGACATTATAAATACTTATTCCTCAATTTTTTGATATTAGATTTTTTTATCGCTCCTAAAAATGGGAAATTTTATAAATATAATCGCTTGACAATGAAGTAAAGAAATTTCCAATTTTGTTTCTTGCAATTTCTAAAAGAAATGGTATTTATAAACAAGCTAAACTACATTATTATCTAAATTAATAAAATAGATTTATAGGAGAGAATATAATGGATGAATGGTTTACTGAATTACATGGCTTAAATGCCTCTGATGATATAGGTTTAACCTTTAGAATAAAGGAGATTTTATATTCTAAAAAAAGTGCTTTTCAGAAAATAGAGGTTTATCAAACATATGGTGCTGGGAAAATGCTTGTTCTTGATAATGCTATTATGTTTACTGAACTCAACGAGTTTAGTTATCATGAGATGATTACTCATGTTCCGATGATGGCACATCCTTTTCCAGAAAATATATTGATTGTTGGTGGAGGAGATGGAGGAGTTTTAAGGGAAGTTGTAAAACATTTAGGTGTTAGAACCCTTGAATTAGTAGAGATTGATAAAATGGTAGTTGAGGTAAGCAAAAGATTTTTCCCTGAAGTTGCAAAAGGTTTTGATTCTCCTTTGGCTAAGATTTATTTTGAAGATGCTGTAAAATTTATATCAAAAACAAAAAAAGAATTTTATGATATTATCATTGTTGATTCAACAGATCCTGTAGGTGCTGCAAAGCCTTTATTTGAAGTTGATTTTATGCAAAAGGTTAAATGGGCAATGAAAGAAAAGGGAATAGGGTCAATGCAGATAGGTTCCCCTTTTTTTGATGAAAAAAATATTGTTTCCATACTCAACAATCTAAAAGAGGTTTTCTCAATAGTAATGATTTATGTTGCATCTATACCTTTTTATCCTGGTGGATTATGGAGTTTTGCTTTTTTTTTTTTTTTATTTGATCCTTTTACCTTTTTTAGAGAAAATGTTTGCCTTAAAATGGAAGATGCCTTTAAATATTACAATTATGAGATCCATAAAGCCTCTTTTATGCTCCCTTCATTTGTTAAAAGGTATATCAAATGAATATAAATTTAGAATGGACAAATAGATTCATAGAAGCAGAAAGCAGTTATGATGAAGCAAAATTGATAATTATTGGTGCTCCATTTGATGGGACATCCTCATTTAGAAGTGGTTCACGCTTTGCCCCAAACAGGATTAGAGAGATTTCATGGGTACTTGAAACATATTCTCCTCAATTGAAAAAAGATCTAACTGATTTAAAGGTAGCTGATATAGGAGATCTTATCTTACCACCAGGAGATAAAAAAAAGGCTCTTATGATTATTGAGGAGGAGATAGAAACAATAGTCAATGATGGGCGAATCGTTGCTATATTAGGCGGTGAACATCTTATTACCCTTGGGGTGATAAAAGGATTTGTTAAAAAATTTCCTGAGCTTTTTTTAATTCAATTAGATGCACATCTTGATTTAAGAGATGAATATTTAGGGGAAAGAGAATCCCACTCAACGGTTATGAGAAGGGTTTTAGAACTTTTAAAAGAGAATCATCTTTTTCAGATAGGGCCAAGATCTGGCACAAAAGAGGAATTTTTACTTGCAAATAGGCTTAATACCCTTTTTCAAGAAAAAGATATTATTTCTTTTAAAGAGAGGATTAAGGATTTTCCTATTTATATTACTCTTGATCTTGACATTCTTGATCCATCGATCTTACCAGGTACTGGAACCCCTGAACCAGGAGGGTTTGATTTTAATACTTTAATGGATATTATCTATCAATTTAAAGGGTTAAATGTAGTAGGTTTTGATATTGTAGAGCTTTCACCTCCATGGGATAGAGCAGATATTTCTGCTATTGTTGCTGCAAAAATCTTAAGAGAGATGATCCTTATTTTTCATCCATAAAATATAGATGAGGTTCTTAATTGACAAAGATAAAGCATATGGATATATTAATTTAAAATTAAAATTAAGGAGCAAAAAATGGGCATTTGTACCGTTGAAGAAGCAATTAAAGATATAGCAGATGGCAAAATGGTAATTTTGGTTGATGATGAAGATAGAGAAAACGAGGGGGATTTATGTGTAGCAGCAGAGAAAGTAACCCCTGAGATTATT
>JAFDIG010000015.1 GCA_019308145.1 Deltaproteobacteria bacterium
GAGTCCATTTGATTCATCATAAATAGTGAAGACCTCTCTATCATATTTTGCAATACCTTTATCAGTGCCAACCCATATATTATTATCACTATCAACATCCACAGAGGTAATATTATTACTTGGGAGACCATCATCTACTGTATATATATGCCAATCTTTACTGCTATCTCTATAGCCTAAACCCTGATCCGTTCCTACCCATAAATTTTTGTCATTATCAAGCACGATCGCTTGAACCCTATTTGAGGGCATGCCGTCATTAGTAGTAATAGTAGTCCACTTCTCTTCACCTTTATTGTATTCAACCAACCCTTCTTGCGTGCCTATCCATATAACATCATCCTCATCAACAAAAAGAGCAATTACATTATTATCTGGCAAGGTTGTATCTTTGTTTTCATTGCGCCAAGTCTCATCTATATAAAGACTTACACCAAAATCAGTACCAGCTATATATTCACCTTTTGAAGTAGATTCAACAGAAAGGATCTTGTTAGATGCAATGCCATCTAAAGTGGTTACGGTTTGCCATGTCTTTGCTATTACATCAACATCCACACTACTTATGTCCTGAGCACCTGTGCCATCATCTACAATGCAAGTAATAGTATAAGTGCCTTCTTTTTCTGGGGCAACCCAGGTTATCTCATAACTATCACCAATTATTGTCCCACCTGTTGCTGACCAGGTAAATGTAACATGGTCTCCCCTGTAAATAATGGCGCTAACAGATATTTTGCTTACTTCTCCTAACTCCACTGTAGATGGATCCGCAGTAAGAGACCTAATTACAGGTGGAGAATTTGAGCAGGCAAAAAACAGAACAATAAGGGAAAAAATTAAAGGAATTAATATTTTTATCTTCATCATTTTGCCTCCTTAATATCTTCTTTTAACTATATAAGAGATAAATATAAATTGTCAATCACATCTCTAAAAGAAGTTTCCATCAAAAAATAACCACCTATGAGGCTTGAAATCCTTAAAAATGATTAATAAAATATTAAAATTAACAGATGGCTTAAAGGATGGCTGGTATATAATATTTTGATAATTAGTTTACTTTCCTTCGGTAATGTTATAACCTTTCTTAGTTAAATAATTGCTTAAGAATATTGATGTAATTATAACCAAGCTTATAGATACAATTAATCTTATAGATGTAAATTTTATTCCTAAAAAGGATGCCTCAAATATTGTCATAGGAATCCGGCAGATTGCAGAAGCACCTATATACGTAAATATTACACTTAGCTTTGCTCCTTTGCTATTTAAGGAATAAGCAACAGGAAACGCAACATACAAGCCTCCAACCGTTGTACTTGCAAGTAGTATAGCTAATATATACCCCTTAATTCCAGAAGCCTCACCAAAATGTTTTTCCACTGTCTCTCTCTTAACCCATATTTCAAACAATCCTATTAAGATAAAAGCAGGTGGCAATATCTTTAACATATCAATCGAAAAGATGAAAAAATTGTTACCTATCTTTTTTCCAGGATTAAAATTAAATATATAGGAAAGGATTAAGAAAATAATATAAGATGATATACCAATTATTTTAATTGCTTTATTCTTCTTCATGTTGCTCTTGAGAAATTAGCTAATCTCCACTGAAAAATAGAGTGTGAACTAATTAAAAAAGCTCATTAAAAAAGATTCCTGTTACTAAAGCAACAGCAATTGCAATGCCTAAGCTTATAAGATTTCTTATTATTGTAACCTTTGTCCCAAAATACTCTTTTTCTATTGGAAATGTAAGAATACCAACCATCATCAAAGTAGTTGAAAAAGCTGACAATGTCATATAGGGTACACCCTTTTGTAATAAAATGCCACATAATGGATAAGCAATAAAACCAGGCATTAAAGTAATAGAACCAAAAAAAATAGCAAAAAGAAAACCATAAAATTTATGACTAACCCCAAGATAATTTGAAATAACTCTATCAGGGACAAGGAAAAGAATAACAGAGACAAGGATAAGCATAATCAAAAAAGGAGGTAAGATGTTTACAAATTTCTTATAACCCATTTTAATTGCTTTAAAAGTTTTCTTTTTATCAGCAATAAAAGATGCTATTAAGGCTAATCCGGTTATAATATATAAAAAATACATCTTTAAACCTCGAATTTAAAAGAACGAATATATTGCATATAAGATTTTTAGTCAAGGAGTAAAAATTAAAGGCGCAAAAAATTTTCAAAAATTAAAATAATCTATAGATATTGAGGATATTAAAAACTCAATCAACGATGGAAATATATTATAACCTTTTTTGGTTTTTTTACTATATTGAAAATAAAAAGGTCGGAGCTAAAAATAAGATCGCTTAATAAATACTGATTAAGTGAATTTAGCTCCGACCTTAAAACTTTTAGACCCATCTATAGGTTACTGTTTTCTGATCCATAAATAGCCTTATAGAATCCATTCTTGAATGTGCTATTCCATAAAAGGAATCCCTCTTTGAACCTAATGGGAAAAATGCATAGGGTTGAGGAATCCCTAAATTAATACCAATATTGCCTGCATTAACTTCAATTATGAATTTTCGGGCATTTTTACCATTTGATGTTAATAGACAGGCAGAATGTCCATAATTAGTTTTTGTATTGATCCACTCAATAACTTGATCAAGATTATCAGCTCTTATAAGATTTGCAACAGGCCCAAACGATTCTTCTTTTGCGATATGCATATCAATATGAACATCATCAAGAATTGTAGGTCCAAGGTAGTATCCATTTGGATAACCATCAACCTTTATATTTCTACCATCAAGCAAAACCTTAGCACCTTCTTTAATTCCTGTTTCTATAAAATTTATTACCTTCTCTCTTGCTGCGGGTATTGTCATAGGACCAAGATCAATTGTATCATCAAGTCCATAACCAACCTTCATTTTAGATGCAGCCTCTAAAAACAGATCTTTAACCTTTTTATAAGCATCCCCAATCAAAATCACATTATCTGTACCAAGACAACGTTGACCTGTCATTCCAAAACATCCTCTCATAAGATACTCAGCAACTCTACTCAAGTCCGCATCAGGCATTATAACGATGTGGTTTTTCCCATTGCCATTGATTGATGCTCTTTTTCCTAATTCACCACAAAACTTATAGATCTGCTTGCCTACAGATGAGGAACCAATAAAACCAACTCCTTTCACTTCTGGGCGGGACAAAATAGCATTGTTTATTTTTGCTCCACCTCCATGAATAAGGTTGAAAACCCCTGGAGGGAACCCTTCTACCTGCTCCATTGTCTTAAAAACCATTTCAGAAGCAACGGGCGTACCAGGACTTGGGCTTACGATTACTGAACATCCAGAAGCAAGTGCATATGGCACAAAGGATGACCAAGCATGCACAGGAATATTGATAGGGGTGATAATAAGAAAAACACCTACTGGTTCCCATACAAGAGACTCATCAATCCCTGTGGCAAGCTGATGAATATGTTCCCCTTTTGTGATGGTTAATATTGTTGAACACGCGGATTCAATATTCTCTATAGTCCTTCTTACAGAGCCCCTTGACTCACCTATTGTTCTCCCATGATCTTGGGTGAGTACTTTAGCAATCTCTTCAGCGTTTCTATCAAAGGCTTCTCTCAAGTTCCACATGATTCGTGCTCTATCTCTAACAGAGACATTTTTCCATTTCTCAAAAGCAGATTGTGCGGCATCAACTGCCATATCAATCTCGTCTTTTGTTGTTTCTGGTACTTCAGCAATAACCTCACCTTTGGCAGGATTTGTAACAGGATGATAAGTAGTCGATTTAGACTCTATCCATTTGCCATTAATATAGAGTTTTAATTTCCCGTAGTCTCTTTTTACTTCCGGCAATATCATAATAGTTATCTCCCTTTTTATATATTTACCTTAACCCATCTTCCTTTTTTGCATCCTCTTTCTTAAGCCCACCAATCCTTGCCAAAGGTCTACCAGAATCTGTTACCACTATTGCCACAACTATTTCATCAGCCCTCGGAGCATCATGAACTCTTACAGACATAGCATCAAAATGACTTCTTACAAATGCTGCGTCTTTATAATGAAGTGGGACATCTATCTCAGTTCCTATACCTCCCATCTTTTTTGCTGATGGAATAATAGCTTTCCCACCTCCAACTGCCTCTCTTAAAGGAGCACCAAGTTTTGGATGAAGAATTGCACCAGCATGTTCAAGTTCCCCTGCTTCCCCTACAATCGCCGCTTTTCCATAACTGTTCACATTCTCAACAGGCACACCTAATGCCTCTACTGCTTTTTTACCTAAAAGACCACCAAGAATTTCACCATAACCGATTAACTCATCCAAATTTTCCTGATATTTACCTGCAAAAGGATTCTTTATAACAGCTATGGCTGCTGCTTTTTTTGTTGGGGGCTCAACCTTTTTACCTGCCTCTATTCTTGTTTCTTCAACAATTGTAACGATCTTTCTTATATCCATATCTCCTCCTTTCTTCAGGATTAGCCCTGAGTAATAAGATCCTCAACAAATGGTGTATATTCTGTAATATCCTTTACTGATATTAAAGACCCAATAATAATCCCTTTTGATATAAGCTCATAGGCTTTTTTTAAACCTCTTTTTATTGCCTCTCTTTTCTCTTTTTCAGTTAGATCACCGACTTCTCTGGTTACATATTTAGCAGGGATATCAGTATCAGGGTAGATCATCTCAGCACGCTCTCTTTTAATATGAGGAGAATCTATATTAGTCTCATTTCCAATAATTGTAGCAGCAGCATCAGCTAAACTCGCATTTTTAGCAATTGCAACACAAAGATCTGCTATCCCAAGAGAAAAACTTCTGCCCGTATAACCACTAGTGCAAACCCCTCCTATACCCATATTCCCCAAAATAGTCAATTTATAACTGATATCCCTTTTTGGACTCATCACACCAACCACTACTTTCTCCTTTGGCTTTAAGCGTAAGGCTATATCACCCCCATTGTTTACTATTATCTTTTCAGCACCTGAATCAACTAAAAAGTCTGCAACCTCATCTGCCACAGCTCCTGCAACCGCTGCTAATGGAGTTAGTTCATCTTTGTCTACTCTTTGAGCAGCTATTATCATTCTGTTTATAACATCTCCATATTCTTCAGATTCTTCCAAATCTTTTGATAACTTCTTTATAATCTCCTTGTTTTTTGCAAGCTGATCTAATATGGTAATAGCCTTTTTGCCTGATGCAAAAGCCATATCAATTAAAGGATTACCATCCTTTTGAACAAAGATGGTCATGGTCATAGGACCAAAATCAACCAACACTGTATCATTTGAAATCAAACGTATACTTATTTTTTACCTCTTTTTTATAAGTGAGAATGGTTTTATTGCTTCAGCATGACCACCCATCTCAATGTAATCCTCTTTTTTCATTGTATATTCAATAGGAGCAACCGTCGCAGGTGTAGGTACCCAACTAAAAGCATTTACCTTTACTTGTTCAACGTTTACCATAAAAGTGATACCACCACCTGGAAGCACAAATGTTGGAGCACCACCAACAGTAAGCTTTGCCTTTTTCTCATGCACTGCTTTAGAAAGCTTTAAAGGATAACGAACCACTCCAGCTCTCGCACTGCCTCCCGCTCCTCCAACATAAATAGCTGAAACCCTTGATTTTTCACAAGTAGAAGCAATTACTTCTACTGCTTTAGCCGCATTAGGAGGCATCTCTTCTTGATGAAATTTATAATCCTTCCCAAGCTTATAAAAAGCAGCCCGCTCCCCTGTAGTCTCTGTTATAAGCAGTGTCATGCCTGGTCTTGCTATGGTTTTATCTACTCCTTTAACAATAGCTATTGGATCGGTGATAGATGTTCCTCCCCACCCTTCCCCATGATCACCAAAATATCTGCCTAGCGTTGATTTTCTTGCCTTTAAAATTACACCACTATAAGGAACTAAAAGAGCAGTTCCTGCTGGATGCTCACTAAATAGCCCTGTAATATGGGAATCAATAACAATCACTTCATCTGCTGCTTCTTTGAAAAAAGGGCCAAAAAGTCCCATAGATGCGCTTCCACAGCCAACACGCATCTTGCCCATTATCTCACCATCAATTATAGGTGGATCTCCCACCTTTATGATCAATTCAGATCCTTTTGCAATCTTAAGCTTTACTTCTTTTCTGTTTGCAATATCACAAATCACACGTGCTACCTTCATCCCATCCTTACCAGTCAAAAGATTTGCCCCACCTAAGGAAAGCATTTTTGAACCATACTCCTCAGTAGTAATATGGCCTACCTTCCTTTTTTCAAAATATACATCTGCTCCTTCTTCTCCAATATTTTTCTCAGTATCTATCTTTACCTTGATCCCACTATAACTTAATGGAGCTTCTGTAACTACTGTTACCACATCAACCCCATCAACCTTTGCCTCTACAATATAAGGAGCTGGTTTAAAGTCTGGATAGGTTGTTCCAGCTCCAATTCCAGTTATTAAAGGTTCTTTTATAGATGGGGCAAAATCTTCACCAACAACATCTTTGACATCCTCAAATAGATGCAATGGGATGTTTCGGATTAGCTTGCCATTTTTATTTACAAAACGTTGACATGCTCCAACTTTATCAGGTGGTATCTCACACATAATAGGACAATTATTACATTTGACTACCCCAGGTTTTATCTCTTCCTCTTTCTCAAGGGCTTCCTTTGGGCAGACCTTGAAGCATGTCATGCAATTAACACACCCCTCATTTATCCTTGCCTTTTTATCTACTATCTCGATTAAACCTAACGGGCAGTCCTGGGCACACAGCCCGCAGCCAACACATTTATCTTCTATTACTCTCATTTTTTTCCTATTTTATGATATTTGCCTTTCTTTTTGGAGGAGGGGTATTCCTGCTCTTTGTAACAACAACCTCACCATCCACCAAAACCATTGCAACAGCTGGATTATCTCCTGCCTTTATAGCGGAAAGAAGGTCATCTCCAACTGATCCCATAGGTGCATCCATTAAAATTAGATCAGCCTCAAATCCCTCTTTTATAAACCCACGGTTTAACTTATGAACCTTTGCTGTATTCCCTGTAGCCATACAAACCGCCATTTCAGGTGGTATATCACCTAATGAACTTATCAAATTCATTACCCTTAAAATACCAAGCGGAACTACTCCTGTGCCAGATGGTGCATCATTCCCAATAATAACCCTGTGATATAATCCTTTTTCATTGATGATCTTTGCCACCTCGACCGCCATTTTTGGATTACCACAATGGACAAACTCTAAAGTAAGTTCAGTTTTATCTATCAACTTTTTTGCTTCTTCTAAAGGGATTGCAGTTGGACCTCCATTGATATGAGCAACGATATCAGGATCAGTTGCTATTACCTGATCAGCGGTTACAGTAGAACTTCCAGGAATCGATGTTCCACCAGTATGCATCATTACTGTCATTCCATATTTTTTTGCCCATTTTACCATTGGAGCAGCATCATCAGGCTGTTTTATCTTACCAAGTCCTATCTCTCCTACAACCCTAACACCTTCTTTTGCCATCTCTTCAAAATCCTTTTCTACCAAACCAGGTTCAAGGATTACTCCTCCTCCTATTACCTTCATTCCACCAGGTCTGAATTTTGAAAATGATTTTGCTGCTAAAATCGCAAGTGCTTTTATACCTGCTGGATCGTTTGGTCTTCCAGGAAGATGAACCTCTCCTGCAGATATGACTGTTGTAACACCTCCATGTAATTCACTTGCCAAAAATCCTATTTGATTTTGTCTTGGGGTATAATCCATAAGAACTACATGACAGTGTGAATCAATAAGACCAGGGGTTAAAGCCATTCCTCCTGCATCGATAATCTTTTCTGCCTCTGAATCAGGGATTTCAACATTATTTCCCCATTTTGCTATCTTTCCATCCTTTATTAAAAGAGCATCTGCTTTTAAAAGAGGATTTTTAACATCTCCTGAAACCATAATCCCTATATTCTTTATCTTTGTTGAACCCATATTGATCACGCTCCTTCCTTTTTTAAAAGTTCACCTATAACCCTTTCCAAGTTGGCAGGTAAATGAGTAATCCTAACCCCTACCGCATCATAGATTCCATTTATGATCGCTGGTGCTGTAGGGATTAAAGCAGGCTCTCCCACACCTTTTGCACCAAAAGGGCCGGTCGGTTCTTTATCTTCAACAATAATCGGAATAATCTCTGGCATATCCATTGATGTAGGAATGTAATAATCCTTTAAAGATTTTGTTTTATTAGGGACAAATTCCTCCATTAATGCCATACCAATACCCATAGCTACGCCACTTGTGATCTGACCTTTCACCATTTTGGGATTTATTGCTTTGCCAACATCATGAGCAGATGCTGAATTTAAAACCTTTATAAAACCTGTAAAGGTATCAACCTCTACCCTTGAAACTTGAGAAGCAAAAGCATAAGTAGCATAAGGAACACCCTGACCTGTTTCTGGATCAAGCTTAATAGT
This sequence comes from Deltaproteobacteria bacterium, assembly GCA_019308145.1. GTDB lineage: Bacteria > Desulfobacterota > JAFDIG01 > JAFDIG01 > JAFDIG01 > JAFDIG01. Next base: position 8,496 of record JAFDIG010000015.1, read on the forward strand.
AGGGGGATCAAATCTCCCTTCCCCAATGACCCTAACCTTATTTTTATTACAAATCTTTACAAGCTCAAAGATATCAATTGATTTTGAGCTATCCTTAATAGAAAATATCTTTCCATCCTTAACAATTAGTTCAGAAGATGGCAGATCCATCTGCTCAGAAGCCTCTGCCTTAAGAATATCTTCAAGATGATCGATGCTGTCCATCACAGCATTTCCTGAAATATATGTCTGCCTGCTTGCGGATGTAGCACCTGCATTTGTTGTATATAAAGTATCACCTCTTACAAGTTTTATTCTATCTATTGCAATCCCTAACCGCTGGGATGCTATCTGAAGAAGTATGGTATCAGAACCTTGCCCTATCTCTGCTGCGCCAGTATAAAGTATGGCAGAACCATCTGGAAGAAGTTCTACTTGTGCAGTTGAAGGATTTGGCACACCAGTATTGCCAATTCCATACCACATTGAACCAACACCAACTCCAATATATGTTCCTAACCTTTCTCCTTTTTTCTTTGACCAGCTATATTTATCTCTTATCTCTTTTATCTTATAAAGGGATTCCTTTATTCCTACACTGTGATCAAGTCTTTGACCAGTAGCAGTAACTGATCCTTTCTTAAATGCATTTATAAGGCGAATATCAATTGGATCAATATTTAGTTCATGGGCTAATATATCCATCTGAGATTCATGAGCAAAAGCAATTTGAGGCACACCAAATCCTCTCATTGCTCCACACCAGGGAAGATTTGTATATGCCATCTTACCGTCAACATATACATTTTCAACCTCATAAGGACCTGTTGCATGAACAGTAGCCCTCATTATAACTGCTAATCCATATGAAGCATAAGCACCTGTATCACCTATGATATCAACCTTAACAGCTGTTAACTTTCCATCCTTTTTAGCTCCCGTTTTATACCTCATTATTAAAGGATGCCGCTTTGCCGTAGTAAGGAAGGACTCCTCTCTTGAATAAACCATCCTTACAGCTCTTTTTAAATGATAAACTGCAAGCCCAATAAATCCTTGCACTGAAATGTCAAGTTTGCCACCAAATCCTCCACCAGTTCCACACTGAATAACACGCACTTTGTCAGGACTAAGGCCTAAAAGCCTTGCCACATCATCCCTATCATAATGTGGGTTTTGGGTTGAAGCAATGATAACAATTCTACCATCTTCAAAATACCCTATTCCTCCTTCTGGCTCCAGACTTAGATGTTCAAGCCTTGAAGTCCTGTATTCCCTTTCAATTATAATATCAGCATTAGAAAATCCCTTCTCAATGTCGCCTTTTATGATACGAGAGGAGCAGAGCAAATTCCCCTTTTCATGGATTAAAATTCTCCCTTTCTTTAACGACTCTTCAGGGTCATATATAGCAGGAAGCTCTTCATAATTTACTTTTATCTTATCAACCGCTTCTTTAGCTGATTTTAAATCATAAGCAGCAACGAGTGCCACTGCATCCCCAATATACCTTACCTTATCCTTTGCTAAAAGGGTTTGATCCTTTGTTACTGGTATAATGCCAAAACTATTTTCTCCAGGGATATCAGCTGCAGTAAATATACGAACAACGCCATCAATGGTTTCAGCTTGCGAAGTGTCAATACTTAATATACGGGCATGAGGATAAGGGCTTCTCTTTGCTAAAAGCCATAATGCCCCTTCTATGTTCTGATCAGGGCCATACAAAATTGAACCTAAAGCTTTATCAAAGGCATCCACCCTTAATATATCTTTACCAACAAAATCAACCATTTAAAAACCTATTAATTCAAATAATGCGCGTTTTAACATATTGCCTATTACAGGCTTTTTATAAGCTGTTGACCATCTAATACCAGTGGTCTTGACCATTTCTTCTCCTAAAAGGATTGAGGCTTTATCAGCCAAATCTTCTGTAATGATCTTCCCCATGAGCAGATTTTCTACTGATCTTATTCTGACTGGTGTTGGGGTAACAGAACCACAAGCAATCTTAATCTTCTCAATCATTTTTTCTTCATTAGCCTTTAAAACAATTGCTAAGCTCATACGTGAGATGGCAAGGCTAACCCTCCTTGCCAATTTTTCAAACAAAAAACGTTCTCCATTTTCAATCTTCTTTATCCTAATATTAGTAAGGATTTCATCATTTTTTATGATAGGTTTATAAGGAGCTTCATAAAAATTTTCAATACCAATCTCCTCTGTTTTAGTTGCGCTTTTCACTGTTAAAACACCCTCAAGAACAACTATTGGAGGTAAAGTATCAGCAGCTGGAGACCCATTAACAATATTACCACCAACAGTGCCAATATTCCTAATCTGAACTCCCCCAACACTTAATGCAGCTTTAGCCAAAATCGGAGCATCTCTTTTAATAATTTCTGATTCAGAAAGTTCAGAGTGAGTAGTAAGAGGACCTATATCAATATAGGCATCTCTTACCGAGATCCCTTTAAGTTCATCAAGATGAGTAATATCAACAAGAAAATCACAATTGAGCTTTTCTTCACGTAGAGATATCATCAGATCTGTTCCACCAGCAATGATGCGACTTCTATCCCCATTTTCTTTTAGAAAGTAAAGAGCTTCATCTAAAGTTGATGGTCTAAAATATTCAATAGATTCCATGCTATTTCTTCCTTGATGCAGCTTCAATCGCCTCAATAATAGCAGTATATCCTGTACAGCGACAAAGATTCCCTTCAATCGCTTTTTTTATCTCTTCTCTTTTTGGATTTGGATTTTTATCAAGAAGTGCCTTTGCAGATAGGATCATCCCAGGTGTGCAAAATCCACACTGTATTGCACCATTTTCAACAAAAGATATCTGCAAAGGATCTGGATTCTCTTTAGTTCCAAGCCCTTCAATCGTTAATACCTCTTTTCCCTCTACTTGTGCTGCTAACATCATGCAAGAATTAACTGCTTTTCCATTTACCAAAACAGTACATGCACCACATTCTCCTATTCCACATCCTTCCTTTGTTCCAAGCAAACCAAGTTTTTCACGTAAAAGTTTTAGTAAACTCATAGTGGGTGGAAAATCGATGGTAATAGGCTTGCCATTTAATGTAAAGGAAATTGTTATATCTTTCATTTCTGCACACTATAAAGCTAAATAAGCCTTTTTAACATGCTCTGATTCAAGAAGCTTTTTGCCTTCCCCTTCCATTACGATATGACCATTCTCTAATACATATCCTCTATTAGATATCTCTAATGAAAAATGAACATTTTGTTCCACTAAAAGAACTGTAACACCTCTTTTACTTATCGCCTCAATTGTTTTAAAAATATGAGAAACCATAATGGGATGAAGTCCTAAGGACGGTTCATCCATAAGGAGAAATTCAGGATTGCTCATAAGAGCTCTTCCAATTGCTAACATCTGCCTTTCTCCGCCACTCATGGTGCGTGCTTTTTGATTTCTTCTTTCGGCTAACTTTGGAAATAATTCTAAAATCTCTTCAAGTTTTCTCTTTTTCTCTTCCTTTGATTTATGGATATAAGCTCCCATCCTAAGATTATCTAATACCGTCATTTCAGGAAAAACACGGGAACCTTCTGGGACTATGGTTATTCCTATTCTGATCAATCTTTCTGGGCTAAAATCAGAGATATCTTTCCCTTTAAAAAATATACCACTCTCTTTATCTCTGTTCATCAATGGCAAAAGTCCTACAATACCCTTGAGCAAGGTAGACTTGCCAGCTCCGTTTGGACCTATCACTGTTACAATCTCCCCTTCTTTTACCTCAAGGGAGATATCCCATAACACTTGAACATCTTTATAGCCAACATTGATTCTCCGAACCTCAAGCATATTTCTCCCCTAAATAAGCCTCAATCACAGCAGGATCCTTCGCAACCTCTTCTGGCGAGCCTTCAGCAATCTTTTCCCCATAATTAAGCACAATTATCCTTTCTGATATACCCATTACTGCTCTCATTACATGTTCTACTACAAAAAGGGTTATTCCCATATCCTTGTTGACTTTTCTAAGGAGCTCTAAAACCTCATCTATTTCCCATGGGGTTAGACCTGCCATATTTTCATCCAAAAGAATGATCTCTGGCTCAGTTGCTAAAGCCCTTGCCAACTCAAGCCTTCTTCTTGATGCAACAGTAATTTTGCCTGAAGGTTCATCCAAATATTTAGATAACCCAACAAAATCTATAAATTCCTTTGCTTTTTCTTTTGCCTTTGAAAGTGTTAAGCCCTTCCCAAACATTCCACCAATCATCACATTTTCTAAAACTGTCATAGAAGTAAATGGTTGAACAATTTGAGAAGTTTTAGTTATACCAAGATGACAAATTTTATGAGGCTTTTTGCCTGATATATCTTTTCCACTAAAAAGAATTTTCCCCCGATCTGGTGGGTAAACCCCAACAATAACATTAAAAAGAGTAGTCTTCCCTGAACCATTAGGACCTATCATGCCTAAAATTTCACCTTTTTCAAGCGTGAAATCAATCTCTGAAACAGCTGCAAGAGCACCAAAAAATTTGCTTACCTTTTTAGCTTCTAAAAAAGCCATCTGCAATTTCCCTTATGTAACTTTTTTCTTTATAACTAATCCTCTGATTGTGCCAACAATACCTTTTGGCATAAATATAATGACAATAAGAATAATAATGCCAAGTAATATCATATATGTATATATAAACCTTGCCCAAAGGATCTCAGATATTATAGTAAGAAAACTCCCCCCAACTATTGGACCCATAACAGTACCCATTCCACCTAAAAGGGTCATAATCACCATCTGAATGGTTACATGAATATTAAATACGTCGTTAGGCGTAATGTATGTAACCCAGTATGCCTCAGTTGCTCCGAACATACCTAAGAAAAAGGCACTTATAGTGTAAGCTGTTGTTTTGGCAAAAAGCGTATTTACCCCAACAAGCTCAGCAGTATTCTCTGCTTCATGAATCGCTTTTAAAGAATATCCAAATCGTGATCTCTCTATCCATAAAGTAACAGCCATAACCATAAACATAAGAGTGAACATTACATAATAGAAAAATTCATTTCCAGGACCAATTGGCAAGGTAATACCATGGCTTCCACCAAAAAAATTAATATGCGCAACTCTGTCTAATTCTAAAACAACCTGCTTCATGGCTTCAGCAAATGCTAATGTTGCAATACCAAAATATGCACCTCTTAACCTAAGAGTTGGAATGCCAATAGGGATAGCAAAAGAAGCAGAAATAATACCAGAAAATACCAATGAAGGGAGAAAAGCCATCTTTGCCTTTGTCATAAGTATTGCAGTAACATAAGAGCCTATGCCAAAATATCCTACAGAGCCAAAATCTATATACCCAGTGTAACCTGCTATAATATTCCAACAAGCTGTCAACCCTATCCACATAAAAATTAAAGCAAGCATCCTTAAAAGATAGCCATGAACAAAAAGGGGTAAAATCAGAATGATTGCTAAGATTAAAAAGAATAAAGTAATATTTCTTTTTGAAAAAATTTTCTTTTCCATCTACTCTATTATACCTTTTCCTACAATCCCTGCTGGTCTGAAAATAAGCATGAAAAAAAGAAGAATGAAGGTTATAGCAACAGATAAACCAGCACTTAGATATGTTGCGGTTAATGACTCAACAACTCCCAAAATCAACCCTCCCCATAAAGCTCCTGGGATATATCCCATACCACCTAAAACAACCACGCAAAAAGCAATAATGGTATATGGAAGACCCATTTGTGGATAAATAATAAAATAGGTAGAGATAAGAGATCCTGCGATGCCAGTTATTGCTGCTCCAATAGCAAAAGTAATAGCATAAATCCTGTAAACATTTACCCCCATAAGTCTTGCTACTTCCTTATCCTGAGCAGTAGCTTGAATTGCTCTTCCTGTATCAGTTTTATATAAGAATATATACAAACCTATGATCACTACAAATGCTAAAAAAAATGTTACCAATCTGGCATATGGTATTATAACTCCCCCTAAATTTAAATGAATTCCGGAATATGAAGTTGTAATACTTCTAAAATCCGCTGTCCATAAAAGAAGGGCTAAATTTGCAATAATAAGATGAACACCAAATGTTGCTATATAGCTCATGATAGAAGGTGCTTCAACAACCCTGTTAAAAATGAACTTTTGCAAAAGATATCCTATGCCAAAAAGAAGAACAAGAGAGATAGGGAGGGAGATGAAAGGGTCTATTTTAAAAAGAGTAAACATCCAATAGGTTGAAAAAGCGCCGAGCATAACAAGTTCACCATGAGCAATATTAATTATTCCCATTACGCCAAAGATCAAAGAAAAACCAGCAGAATAGGCTGCATAGATCCCTCCTAAAAGTACTCCATTTACTACAGTTTGAAGAAGTAACAACATTAAAAAGCCTCCCTATCTCCCTTATATCCCTCACTTACAAATAGTTAGTTATTTTCTTTCATTCCATTTAGGCATTGGATATATTGGTTTTGCATTAGCTCCTTCTGGTGGATAGACATTTACAAGTTTTCCATTTTGAACTTGAACTGCGACAGGAGGATGCGCTATATTAGCCCCATCTTCTCCAAACTTAATAGGACCGTAAAAGGTCATGATATTTATTTTATGGAGCTCTTTCATTAAAGCTACTCTATCTTTTTGTTTTACAGGTGGTTTTATCTTCAAATTTTCTAAAGCAATCTGTTGGGCAAGAGCTCCTGCAGCTGCCGCAGCTTCAACATAATCAGGATATCTTTTGAACCTTTTATAATAGTTTTGATTAAAGTCACTTGCAGAGCCAAAATATTTGTCTTTATAAGGAAGATTAGGAGTCCATTCGCTTGCCGCATATACATATTCTGCATCTTTGCCCAAGCCTTTGACAAAGTCAGGAACAGTTGGCCCATAACTAAATGCAACTGCTTTTGGAGAAAAATCTATCTCTTTCATTGCTTTAATTGTCTTCATTGCTACCATTAAATGTGAACCAACAAGAAGGATATCAGGATTTTTCTTTTTTGCTTTACCAAGCATAGTGTTATAATCCTGAAGCCTTATTGGGAAAAGCTCAAAATGAACGATTTTAAAACCATTTTCTTTACAATATTTCTTATAGCCTTCACATGCTAAAGAAGTGAAAAGAATATCAGCGCCAACAATTGCAACGGTTTTTGGTTTTGGTTTAACAGAAGTAAAAACATCTACACATCCTTTAACCTCCTCGGTTGCCTTTCCTAATGTTGCAAAATAATATTTGAAACCTCTCTCAAAAAGCTTGTTTGAACTTGCACCACCACTGATCATAGGGTATTTATATTTTTCTGCAACAGCACTAGCAGCAAAGACTTGGCTTGAACCAAAACCACCAAGAATAAGATCTACTTTATCTGTAGTAATTAGCTTTTCTACCAATTTTGCTGATGTTGCTGGGGTTGATTTGTCATCATAAAATATAAGCTTTACCTTGTATCCATTAATACCACCACGCTTATTTACCATTTCAGCCCAGAAGGTATAAGCATCCCTAACTAAAGCACCTGCTTTTCCAAAGATA
>JAFDIG010000271.1 GCA_019308145.1 Deltaproteobacteria bacterium
TTATGGGTATTGAAGTTGAGGTTATGATAAAAAATGCAAAAATAATGATAGAAAAATGCAAAAGAGAGGCAAAAGAGAATCCAGCAGCTAAATTAGCATTTTTTATAACAGAAAATCTAAAAAAAGGAAGAGATAAGTTTACCTTTTTGATAAGTGAAAAGATTTTCCCTTTTGCTTTATGGCTTGAACAACTTTTAGCAGAAAGCACAGGAAAGGATGGAAAAGGAGTAATTCCAGTAGTCGGAGAGCCTTTAGGGCACCCTTATGAATATGGAGATGATCGCTTCTTTATAAAGATATCTTATAATAACGACCAGACTTTAAAATCAGTAGATAATTTCCCGATCTTCTCAATAAATATAAAAGAGATTTATGAACTTGCAGGTGAGTTTTTTAGATGGGAGATGGCAACCGCAATGATTTCTCATTTCATTGGAATAAATCCTTTTGACGAGCCTAATGTGATTGAAAGCAAAAAAAATACTTCAATGCTTCTTGAAAGGTTTAAAAAAAATGGGAAAATAGATGAAACGTTAGGGGAAAAAGATGATGAAGGATTTCGTTTTGTGGCCTCATCAAATATAGATCTATCTAAAGATCTAAAAATCGCATTAAAAAGCTTTTTTTCAGATATAAAAAAAGGAGATTATGTTGGTCTTCTTGCCTATCTTCCTTATGAAGAAAAAATAGAAACAGGGGCTATTCAGTTTAGAGAAATTGTAAGAAGGAAAAAACATTGTGCAACAGTTTTTGGCTTTGGTCCAAGATATCTTCATTCAACAGGACAGCAACATAAAGGGGGACCACCCACAGGAAGGTTCATCATCCTTACACGAGAAGAAAAGAATATGGTTGAAATACCTAAAGAGGATTTTTCATTTTGGCATCTACAATTCGCTCAAGCTGTCGGTGATTTCCGTGCTTTAGAAGCAAAAGGGAGAAAAGTAATCCATATCCATCTGCCAGTTAATTTTTTTCAAGGATTTGAACTCTTTTTAGAAAAGGTAAAAGAAGTATTAGAGATATAATGAAATTTTTTAGTTCATTACAAAATATTTATCTTTCCTTTTAATTTTATTATCATCTTTGAAAAAGAATTTTCTTTAGAATTTTTTAACTCTTTTCCACATCTTTCACAAAATTTAAGATGAGGTAGATTTAGATAGCTACAATGTATACATTTTGACTTTTGAACCCTATTTACCTTATTAAATTTAATCGCTTTGCTTCTCTCTTTAGCTAAAAAAGTGGAAGGAATTTTTTGTATAACAAATATATGACCACATATAGAGCATCTTGCCTTTGTGTAGAAGTGTTTAAGTTTCCTCTCATCTAACATAAACTTGGTTTTGCATTTTGGGCATTCAACAACCATAATAATTTTTAATTTGTCTAATAAAAAAAGGAGTATAGAATTTTAGATAACCGCATCTGAAAAAGTAAATGGAAGGCTTCAAATCGTTTATAATTTTATTATAACTTTTTAATTATTTTGCCATGATTTCAATCTTATAGAATTAAAATTTTTATTTCTTCTTTTCTGATTTTTTATTAACTTGTTGAGCCTTTAGCTTCTTAACAATCTCTTTTATTGCTTTGGTATGTTCATTATTTGGAGCAATCTTAACATATTCTTCCCATGCTTTAATAGCACCATCAACATCCCCTTTATCATGAAAAAGGACGATCCCTAAGTTTAGTCTGCTATTTAGATGTTTAGGATCAAGCTTGGCAGCTTTTTTAAACATCTCAACTGATTTATCAAACTTTCCAGCCCTTCTATACATTATTCCCAAATCTGTTATTACATCTGGATTCTTTGAGTTAATCTTTAAAGCGTTTTTATATGCTTCAATTGCCTCATTAGGTCGATCAAGATCAAAAAATATATTTCCAAGCTCTATCCATCCCTTTTCATCATTAGGTTTCTCTTTTAAATGTTTTTTTAATTTCTTTATATCTTCCATAACCTTTGGAACTGAACTTGATTCTGGGGGAGCAAAAACTTGGATCTGCTTTTGACTTTTCTTCTCTTGCTTTATTACAGTATAGATTACACCAGTTGTAAAACCCCCTAAAAAGGCTAAAACTACTATGATAAGCCAATACTCCTTTTTCATTATCTTCCCCTCTAAAAGTTATTACGTTCAACCTATATCAGAAAGAATATAATTTTGCAATCTTTTCTATACCTTGGAGTTGGTTATTAACAAATAGATACTATAACCAATCTATAGGTCAGCTCAACATCCTTTAATCCTACTCTTACTTGTGGATCAATATTAAAAAATTTTATTGCCAAACTATTAACAAAGAGTTAAAATTATATATATCTTATTAGATAAATTAGCAATAAGGAAATTATTATGAATTTTTTAGAAAGAAATATCAAGGCGGATGTTACACGATTTTTCCAACCTCTTATAGATGAAACATATTTTGAAGATAAAACTATTATTGAATATGATCTTGGCATAGGAAATGTTGGTAACATCTCTGAATTTGATGAAATTATAAAGGAGATTGTGGAGGAATCCTTCCCTAAATTGCTTATAAGATGCCACAAATATCCAGGAACCCAAGGATATCTCCCTCTAAACGAATTGCTTGCCGATATTTATCAAAAAAAGAGCGGCTTTAGCATCAAACCAGAGGATATAATTCTTACCATAGGTGGTAGTGATGCTATAACAGAGCTTATCCAAATATATTGTTCTCATGATGAAGGAATAGTTTATGCTTTGCCATCTTTTCCTTACTGGGGTATGACCGCAAAGGCTAATGCAAAAGAATACTACATTGTTATTACAAGCCAAAAAGAGTTCAATGAAAGCTTTCCTTCAAAATTAGAGGAAACTCTTACAATCAATCCGAATATACGTTTGCTTCTTATAAATTTTCCTAATAACCCTGTTGGTTATAATGGAGCAGAACAAACTTGTAAGGAGATTAATGAAATTTGCGCTAAACACAAAGTAAAGATCCTTTTTGATGATATATATGGAGGTCTTGCTGAATGGAGAATAAAACTTTTTGATCCAAAAAACCTTTTTATCATTGATAGCTTTTCCAAAAGGTTTGCTATGCCTGGTTTAAGATTGGGTTTTATAATCGCACCTACTAACGAAATGAAAAATATCCGTCCTTTTATAGCAAACCAATATGTTGGCCCATCTCTTATATCTATCCTTGTTGGTTATGAAATTGTTAAAAGATTGGCAGAAAAAGATAAAT
>JAFDIG010000272.1 GCA_019308145.1 Deltaproteobacteria bacterium
TAAAAAATTTTGATTTTTTCTTGTCTTATAAAAAGATTAAATGTTAAAATAAAAAGTTAATTCTTTAAGAAAGAGCAGGTATAGAGAGATAATGCAACAAAAACCTTATAGCAAACTATATATCTATGAAATAAAAGGTGATATCTTAGATATTGAAGGTGCAGATGAAAAGGATTTTATTGGTAGCTGGAATGAGGAAGGGACATCCTTTCTCTTTTTTACGCATCCACAAGATAAGTTAGTAAACAAATTGTTAGAAAAAAACAAAGGACTTAAGCTTTTATCTAAATTAGATATGGATTATTCTCAATGGCAAGGAGGGGAGGAGCTTAAACCTATAAAAATACCTCCTCTTGTTATTACACCATGCTGGGAAAAACCAGAGCTTATGTTAGGTGAAAAAATCCTTCTTTTAGATCCATCTGTTGTTTTTGGAACCGGAACACATCCTACAACAGTTGGATGTTTAGAGGCAATTATTAATATATACATAAAAGAAAAACCAAAAAAAGTACTTGATATAGGAACAGGAACTGGTATTTTAGCAATAGCAGCAGCAATATTAGGGGCAAAAGAGGTAATCGCTGTTGATAACAATCTACTTGCTGTTAAAACAGCTATTAAAAACGTTAAATTAAACCATTTGGAGAAGATCATAAAAGTTGAAGCAGGAAAAGGAGAGGATTTTATAAATAAAGATGCAGATCTTGCTATTTTAAATATCAATAAAAAGGTAATAGAAGTGATTATGGCTTCTCCTTATTTTTTTAACAAAAAAAGATATATAATTTCAGGTATTTTTATTAGTGAAGCAGATGAAATTATAAAGGGACTTAAAGCACACAAAATAAAAGATATAAAAATGACTCAAAAGGGGAAGTGGGCGGTTATAAACGCAAAAAGATAATTAGTTCACACTTTATTTTTAGCAAGAACTAATTAATCTCTTTTCTAATATCTCCTTTTTTGATCCTTTTTGCATAGGATATAAGTTTAACAGAGATAAGCTTACAAAGTTCTACAATATCCTCTGATGAGAGATATTCTGTAATTGATGCATCAAAAAGAAATTTCCCTGAAGAAGGAAAATCCTCGTCTCCCTGCCATAAGGTTAAGGTTACAGGGACACGAGGAAAAGGGAAGAGGGTGCATGATAGATCACCTTGCTCTCTTGGAATTCCTCCCATTAAAAGAGCTGCTTGCTTTAAGATATCTAAATCATTTCCCATATTTGATATAAGAAATAGTTTTGCTCTTCTCTCAAAGACAGGATAGTATGATAATCCTCCTGGTATCTGCCTAAAATCAATAAGTTGGCCAACAATAGGCTTTCCAGTGGCTTTAATAAGATAATGCAATATAAGTATACGAGATATTAACGAGATAGGTAAACCATCATCTGTTTCAAATCTTACATCTGGGAAATAAATTTTTATATTTCGCTCAAAATGAGAAAACTGTGTATAACTTTTTCCCTTATCATAAGCATAAAGGGTTAAGCCGCTTTTTTCTGCTTGAAGATCAATAGGGATTTTTTTTATCTCTTGCACAGCTAAATCATAACTTTTTCTATATGATTTCTGTTTAGATAGTTGCATATAATTTTTTTATCTTTTATTTAAATAATTTTTCTTTAACATCTGTTATAACAGCTGCATAATCATTGTTTTTAAATATCTCTGTTCCAAGAACAAAAATATTTGCCCCAGCATCCCGCACTTTTTCTATATTTACTCTTTTTATCCCACCATCAACTTCTATATCAATATTCAACCCTTTATTCTTAATTATCTCTTTTGTTTTTTTGATCTTTTTTAACATAGAAGGGATAAAAGGTTGTCCACCAAAACCAGGCTCAACTGTCATGATTAATATCATATCAATATTTTCCAAAATATATTCAAGTTCTTCTGGCAAACTCGCAGGATTTAAAGCAACAGATGGTTTTACCTTTAGTTCTTTTATTCTTTGTATGGTGCGATAAAGATGAGTGCATGTTTCAAGCTGGACAGTAATAATATCAGAGCCAGCAATAGCAAATTCTTCAAGATAATCATCAGGGTTTTCAATCATCAAATGTACATCAAGCGGAAGAGAGGTAACAGAGTTTATCGCTTTTACTACCATCGGGCCAATTGAAATATTTGGGACAAAATGCCCATCCATTATATCAATATGGATCATATCCACACCTAAACTTTCAACCTTCTTTATCTCTTCTGCTAAACGAGAAAAATCAGCATTTAATATAGAAGCAGCAATTTTAAAATCTTTCTTCATTATTAGATCCTCAATTATTATTATTCATCTCTTTTTCTCTTTACTTAAATATCTATATTATTGTCAAGTCAAAAATCCTTTGTATTAAGAATTATTAAAAATAAAGATTGATTTTTTCTCATCCTAAAGTTATAAAGGTATTTGTTATTAATAATATTTTTCTTTGTTTAAAGGTTTTTTATGAGTGAAAAAGTTATTATCACTGTTTTAGGACAAGATAGGATTGGTATTGTTGCTGAGATATCTTCTATACTTTATAAAAATCATATTAACATCCTTGATATTACTCAGAAGATATTAGGAGATGAGATTTTTACTATGACCATGCTGGTAGATATCTCCACAGGGAATATAGCTTTTGCACAGCTAAAGAAGGAGCTTGAGGAAAAAGGGAAAGAATTGAACCTTAAAATTATTGCTCAGCACGAGGATATATTTAATTTTATGCACAGGATTTAAGGGGTTAGCATGCTTAAATTTAGCCATGAAGAGATTTTAGAAACTGTAGAAATGATAGAGGCTTTGCATTTAGATATAAGAACTGTTACAATGGGAATAAGCCTAATTGATTGTATTCACCCTGATCCCAAGATTATGGGAGAGAAGATATTCAAAAAGATAAAAAAATTTGCATCTTCTTTTGTAAAGGAGAAAAAGAATATTGAAGAGAAATATGGGATTCCTATTGTAAATACCAGGATATCAGTAACCCCTATTGGGTCTATCATGATTAATCCCAAAGAAGATGATTTTTTATATATAGCAAATATATTAGATGAGGTTGCTGAAGCTATTTCTGTTGATTTTCTTGGAGGATTTTCAGCCTTGGTTCATAAAGGAGCCACTTTAGGGGAAAGGTTAATGATCTCATCAATTCCTGATGTTCTTTCATCCACCAAAAGGGTTTGTTCCTCTGTAAATGTTGCATCAACAAAAGCTGGGAT
>JAFDIG010000273.1 GCA_019308145.1 Deltaproteobacteria bacterium
ATCTGAAATATATCCTACAACTTTCTTTGTCCTTAATAATTCTGAAAGAGAAAAACCATCCCATGTTAAAAAAAGGATCTCCCCATTTTTGTAAGCTTTCATCCTTTCTAAAATTTTTCCTCCTGAGAATTCATTATCTATGACAATACATTCCTCCTTTCCATCTCTATCCATATCAATTTTCCCTAATCTCAACGGGAAATAGAGTCTCCTTTTCTTCTCTTCCTTACTTTTTACTACGTCTTCAGAACCTAACCGCTCTCTTTCAACAAAATTGTCGCTTCCTCCATAAGCTTCCGAAGATTTAGCCACAACTCTTCCTGCTTTGTTTAGAAGCAAAAGTTTTTCATTTTTATCATATATAATGAAATCATTACCACCTCTACCTATGAAATTTCCCATAATAAAATTATAAATAGGTGCCTTTGTAGGGGGTATAATAACACTTTTTTTGATTAACTTACCTCTTTTAAACCCAAAAGTATAAATCTTGCCAATAAAATCATCTTCTAACCCCATTGCTTGAGCAATAAGAGTTGGCACTCCTTTTATATCTATTACTCTTAGGAAATAATAGAGTGGACCTTCAATCATTTGGAGTTTTTTACCTTTAAATTCAAGTAAAAAAGAGAAAAGATTATCTTCAATAAAATCTGTTACTACAATCTCGACCCTTCCATTTTTGTTCAAATCTATCACGTCAAGCTTAACAAAGTTCTCTCCCCTTTTTCCTTCAAAGTTAGCAACAGGTTCAAGATGATCCCCTTTATCTTTAAAAACAGATATATCTCTTTTCCCCATAAAAATTAGTTCTTTCTCACCATCACCAGTAACATCACCAAGAGCAACCCCTCTTATTTCCCTTGATATTATCATTCGTTTTATAAAGAGCAACTCCCTTGTATAAACCTGCATCCTTGTTTGATAAAGGAAACCCTCTCCAAAACGCTTTTCTCCTTTCCCTGTTATTTTGGCTATTATTTTATTAGCAAGCTCATCAATCTTTGGAATGAGATCATCCTCTCCTTTAGCTGCAACGGTAATTCCTTCACTTTTTGCTGGCTGATTAACCCATACCATGGATATATCAAACGAATAACTTTTTCCTAATTTTGTTATATTACCTATTAAAAAGAAATCTGCCCCTAAGTCTTTGCCTAATTCTCTTGCTTTTACCTCATCAATCTTTTCATTACCTATTACTGCTTCTACTCTTTCTTTTGGCAGAACTTTTATATTAGGAGTTTTAGAAATTCTGATAGAAAGCATGTTGTATATACCTTCAGTTAAAGTTGAAATATCTTCCTTGCTATGAACATAAAAAGGGGCTATAGCAACAAATTGGCGGCTTTCTGCAAAAATGGTATTAACTAAACAAAAAATAAAAAAACCAATAAAAAATAGAAAAAATCTTTTCATACCTATCCTCTGTTTAAAGATCTTTGTTTGATTTATAATTTTTTTAAGTTTATCTTAATATTAAAAGAAAAGTCAATAAGAAAAAACAGGGCTTCCTCTCTTTTTAAAAAGAGAAAACAGTTTTTTGATAATTAATTTTATAAAAAAATATAAGAATTCATCAAAAAATTGTGAAGATTGTGAAGGATGATTTTTCTAAAAACATAAAATATAATTCAAGAATCTGGTTTAATAAAACCATTATCAAAGAACTATTAATAAGAGGTATAATGGTTAAATTCACTAAATCCTTCTGTAAAAAACAGAAACTTATTAAGAAAAAACAATAGGCTTGACAAGAGAAAGAGAAACTTATTATATATAAAAATCTTATGAGCCTTTTATTATAAACTATCTTTAATATTACAAGGAGGGTATTATGCGGAAAACAGGATTAATTATCATTATTCTAATATTTATCACTATATTTTTCTCATTACCCCTTTTAGCATCTAATACAATTAAAATAGGGGCAACCTTTCCTCTTTCTGGCAAACTTGCTAAATATGGTGAGGGTTTTAAAATGGCAGTTGATTTAGCTGTGGAAGAGATAAATCAAAAAGGCGGAATCAACGGTAAAAAGCTTGAGATCATCTATGAAGATAATAAATCTACTGCTAATGATAGTGTTTCTGCGATAAGGAAACTTATTAATGTTTATAAATTACCAATTATTTTTGGTCCTGCTGCAAGTTCAAATTTTTTAGCTGTCTGCCCTATTGCTCAAGCAAATAAAACAGTACTTATTGGAGCAGAATCAGCTGCTGCTGCGATAAGCAAATGTGGTGATTATGTCTTTAGGGTTTTCCCATCTGATAAACTTCAAGGTGCTGGAGTAGCTAAATTAACCCTATCTTTAGGATATAAAGAGGTTCCTGTAATGTATATCAATAATGATTGGGGTGCAGGGTTAAAGGATGTCTTTAAGGAAAAATATCTATCAGAAGGCGGGAAAATAACCCAGGAAATTCCATATGCGCAAGGAAAAAGCGATTACCGAACAGAGCTAATAAAAGCAACAAAAAACCATCCAAAAGCGATAGTAAACCTGACATATTTTAATGAAGGGGCTATCATGTTTAAACAGGCATATCAAATGGGTATAAAGACACAATGGATTGTAGGTTCTGCTGCTAAATCCCCAAAACTTATTGAACTCGCTGGGAAAAGAGCAGTTGAAGGAATAATTGGTACATATCCAACATTTTCTCATGATACTCCTCAATATAAACATTTTTTAGAGGCTTGGAAGAAAAAATATCATACAACAAAAATCCCTATTTTTGCTGAGTTCAATTATGATATGACTAACCTTGCTGCAAAGGCAATTGCAAAAGGTGGGTACACTGCAGATGGAATAAAAAAAGCACTTTTTGAAGTAAGCAAAGGTTATATTGGCGTTACTGGTGATAAAACATTTGATAAAAATGGAGATGTAGGTTCTGAGTATGGGCGTTGGACTATTAAAGATGGAAAAATTGTAGATCTAAAGTAGTATTTTAAGAATAATCTAAAAGGAATGGGGGCCTAATTAATAGGACCCCCATTTTTTATAACTTTTAAAAATCATGACTCTATTTTTGCAATCTCTTGTAAATGGAATAATAGCAGGAAGCATATATTCTCTTTTCGCTGTGGGTTTAACCCTTATTTACGGGGTATTTAATTTTATCAATTTTGCCCATGGTGAACTTATCATGTTAGGCGCATATTTTTTCTATCTCTTCATAAATCCTCCTTTTAGCTTTATTATACC
>JAFDIG010000274.1 GCA_019308145.1 Deltaproteobacteria bacterium
AGCAGGTGGAATATCTATATGTTTGTCCCAAATTTTAATATAAACTTCACAATCACCATTGTTTGGATTGACACCTGCTGATGCATTATCGATATAAATGGTTCCATCATCAGTGTCAATACCACCATTAGGGGTTACATATCCTCTTTGAGCTTCTACTTCAAAGCCTGATGGAGACCTAACCTTTACCTTTATAGAATCTCCACCCTGATACCACATGACCATCTCAACAAAATCATTATTAGCATTTTGAGTATCAGCAATGTAGTCAGGAATCCTAAACTGGATGATATCCCTAAGACCTGTTGCTATACCTTCAGCATGAATATGGTTAAGATCTGCATAAGCTGGATTCCATGGATATATATTTTGAAAATTACCTTCATTACCAGCAGCAGCAACTATTATTTTCCCTGGCCCCGCCAGTTGAGAAAAAGCCCTCTCAAAATTAGAAGTACCATCATGAGGCGAAAGATGAGTTCCAAAGCTGGCGTTAACCACATATGGTTCACCTAAAGTTTCTGCTCTGTGATCTATATAGGTTAAAGCATCGATTATCTCATCTTGATAAAAATTTGTTTTTACAAACACGATGTCTGCTTCTGGTGCAACCCCAACATAGCGATAAGCTTGATAACCATTTCCTGTTGCAGAACCGTTTCCTGCAGCAATTCCCATTACATGGGTTCCATGCCCATCTTCATCCCTTTCAGTACATATTCCATTATCAATAGATTCTTTTGTCCATTCAGTTCCATATGTGAAATCAAAAGGAACACTAAAGTCATTTGTTTGATCCCATATATAAAGGATTCTACTTCCACCCTCTTCAGGGTCCATAAAGTCTTCATGGTATGGGTCTATGCCAGTATCTATTGCAGAAACAATGACTCCCTTCCCTGTAAAACCAGTCCAAGGTGGATTACCAGCTCTTACATTATACAAACGAATAGCCTCCACACTTTTATCCAAGCAGGGTTTCACCTTCCTTGAAGGGGAAATATAAATAACCCCAGGAAGTTCACTTAATTTATCGATTTGCTTATCTGTTGCTGTAATAGTAAAGATATCCCCCACTCTGGATCTGATTTTTGCCCCTGTCGCCTCTATCTTTGATTCATCACTATTAGCCCTAACTATTACATGATAAAAAGGTTTACCCTCCTTAAATTTAAGCGAAATATAATCCTTTGCTTTTTTTAAAGCAGAATAAGATAAAGAAAAATTCATCCTTAACACTGGATCAACCTTACTTTGAACCATTGCTAAACTTTGACTTGAAATAAACCATGTTCCAACAGATAGTAAAACTATTATTGCAATAAATATTAAATGCCTACAAAACTTTATTCTATTCACCATATCTTCCTCCTTATTTGCTTTTAAATTCCAGAAAATCCTATATAAGGGTAAATTTATTGCTTTTTAAAGATTAACCTAAACCAATCAATAGATGATTCTATTGCCTGCTTTCTAATGGACGGATCACTTAAACGATGATCCCCTTCTGGTAAAATCAATAATCTTTTTGGTTCCTCAAGAAGGCCATATATTTCTTCAGCCTGCTCAACAGGAACCAGCTCATCTTTTCCTCCATGTATAAGAAAAACATTCTTTAGACCTTTAATTTCCTTTAAAAGATTATATCTTTTAGCATCAATAAAAAATTCCTCATTTAAGGTAGGTTCATCTTCATTTGACAATCTCTCTTTTGCACCTCTGAAATATGCAGGAGTAGCTATTCCAACAGCACCCATTACCCTCGGATCCCTACAAGCTAAAACAAGAGATATGAAAGCTCCCATACTTGAACCTAAAAGAGCTATAGCCTTCGTTAGATTGTTCCAGGTCCATTGAAAAAATGCAGTAAGTTCTTCCAACCGTTTTGTAACTGTAGTCTCTTCTATTCTTCCGCTACTTTCACCACAACCAGAATGATCAAATCTTAAAAGATTAAAACCATGTGCTGAAAAACTTTCTGCTATCTCAGAAAATTTTTCACTATCTTTACTACTAAAAAGACCATGAGAAGCTATCACACAAAAAGGAGAAGAAGAGGTTTCATGCAATAAACCAACCAATTTCCTATCTTTTAGATTAATAACAATTTTTTCAATCATATCTTTAAACCCTATTCATTATGATCAGGAACTTTTGTCTCCAAAGCTTCTTTAATCTTTTTCTTCAAATTAGTAAGGTCAGATGATTTCACAACATAATAATCAGCAGCAATACTTTTCAAGCTGCCTTTAAACGCTTCAAATGCTGAACAGAGTATAACAGGAAGATTATAAAATTTATTACGTATCTCTTGAAGTAAATCTAATCCATTAAAACCTTCCATCTTTATATCTAATACCACAACATCGGGTTTTTCATTTTCAATTTTATCTATTAATTTATAGCCATCCTCTGCAAGAATAACATCATATCCCTCATCTTGTAACTCCTCAGAATACAATTCTCGAATAGATTCTTCGTCATCAACAATTAAAACCTTTGCCATATGAACTTGCCTCCTTTAGTTGGTCCATCTGAAAAATGGGCCAATTAGCTCAGGTTAAAAAATATCAACCTGAAAATAAAAAGGAAATCTTCCTTTTTTATAATTATATTGTAATGGAGCCATCCCTATTAGGGATTTTAAGAGCTTTTCTAATCTTTAACAAGCAATATTTTGGTTTTGATTAATCACGCTGCATTTTTTAGTATAATCTAATAAGTTCTAAGCAAAAATATTCACTCTTTAGTTATTATTTTTTAACTTCTATCCCATCTCTCAATAAGATAGGGCTTATTTTCTTCAAAGATATAGCACATTTCTTCGATATATTCTTCTGCTTGCTTTGTTGTCATATCATCTACTCTAAGAGCATAAGAATAGACCTTACCATAATAAAGAGGAACTAAAGAATTTAGAAGTTCATCCCTTTTCCCTTTGTTATTTTTAAATGCAACAGCATAATCAAACAGAACTTTAGCCCATATATAATTAGGAAAATCAAAAAAGCTTTCGTTTAGCTCTTTTACCTCTAAAAGTTTTCTATAAACATCCTCACTCAGTATAGAAGCCCAGGAATCCTGGTAATTTTTGAAACCATCTTTAAATTTTTTATAAAGGAGTTCCATATTAACATTAACAGGAGGAGGAAGCTCTGTTTCACCAAGGCCAAATCCAAAAATAGAAGTTGGTTT
>JAFDIG010000275.1 GCA_019308145.1 Deltaproteobacteria bacterium
AAATCGCAGGAAATATTATTAAGGCTTTTATTGTATTAAAAAAAGGGTATCTGCCTTCAAAAAAGATAGAAAAAGATATAGTAAAGTATATGAGATTTCATCTAACCCCCATGGCGGCTCCAAAAGAGATAGAATTTAGGGATCACCTCCCTAAAGATAAAAATGGAAACCTCATTAGAAGATTTCTAAAAGCATGGGATTTAGGTCTTCCAACTGGGGAAGAAGAATAGGATTAAATTCCCAAAAATGAAAAGCTTGCTGGTTTATATCCCTCCTTTTCTGCTAAAAGATTAAGATGTAAAGTAACAATAAATTCCACTTGCGGGAAGAAATCAGTTTGAAAATGTTTTCTGTTAACACCTTTTAGATATCTTTTACACTTATCACATACATCTATATAATATCTTTCATCACCCTCAATCATAAGATAATGAACTGTTTTTTGCTCTGAATTTTCACAAAAAGGACAAAAGATCCTCATTACATGATATCTTGCTCCACAAAAAGAACAAAATAGATACCGCCTCTTCTCTTCTCCAAAAAGTTCAGAAAACATAGGATCATGCCCACAAACAGGGCAATATCCTCTAAGCCAGCTATTTTCATCAATCATTTCTATTGTGGCTTCGGTTATTTTTTCAAGATAAGGCTTCATAAATGTTGTCAATAAAAAATATAAGATCTCTTTATTTATCTCAAAATCCTTAGCTCTTTTATCTATTATCTCATTATTTCCATTAATCAATGCTTTAAAGAGATGATCTAATACTTCTTTATTTTGATTGATCTTCTCCTTTAGAATCGGAACTTGTTCTTTAAATAGCTGATTTTCATCTTTTAAAAGATCAAGCAATCTATGGAAAAAAGGAGAAACTGGACTTAAATCTACGTTAGGAGTATCTTTTCCAGAAAGAATGGGAAGTCCCTTCTTTATCTTATCATCTATAATATCCTTTTTTATCTCCAAAGAAGGGAAATCATTTCCTTTGATTTCTTCTTGGAAAAGAAACACCTTTTTATAGAAGTCAAGTATCTCTTTATGGGTTGGAAATTCTTTTTTTGCCTCCTCTATACGAGAAATTATCCTTTCTTTTTTATTCTTTTCCATATTATCTCCATTTTTTAAAAAAATAGGTCTGCTCTCAAGAGGGCAGACCTATTATACCAAGTGTTAGTTTAGTTCACAACCACTTAAGCAGATTCTCTTTTCTCAAAAAAGGATGCAATTGAGCTCAAAACAACAGCACCAAGCGCGGGTAACATCTTCTTTAAAGCTGTCTTACGGGTAATTCCTTTTTCGTTTAACCCTACCTGATATTTGTCCTCAGGATAAGCAAGAAGATAGATAACTCTCACCTCTTCCATGTCAACTAAGGTTGCCTTAGGAAATTCCTTTTTTACATATTCAAGACGAGATTTGGCAAGCTTTAAGATCTCATCCCTATCTCCAAAATTGAGAGCACCTGTAGCACATGCCTTTACACACGCAGGCAACATCCCAACTTTCAGCCTATCAATGCACATTGTGCACTTAAATATTTGTCCTGTTTTTGGGTCCTGACGAGGGATATTATATGGACAAGCCACCTGGATTTCCTCGAAATTAAGCTTTTTTGTCTTTTTAGTGTATACAACCGCTCCTGTTGCTTTATCTACATATATTGCTTCTGGATCATTTGCTGCATCTGCACATGGAGGTTCTACGCAGTGACGACATTGCTCCTTAAAAAATGTCCAAACAGGCTTTCCACCCTCTTCGAACTCGTTAAAACGGACTAAAGTAAATGTCTTGGCAGAAAGGTCGGGGGGATTCTGATAACTCCCTCTGTTTTTTGTTTTTTCAGCTGGCAGCATATTCCACTGTTTACATGCTACCATACAACCTCTACAGCCTATACATCTTAATGTATCAATCAAAAATGATTTTCCATCCATCAATTACACCCCCTTCCTTATAATGTTAACCGCAAAGGCTTTGGTTTCAGGTATCCTTGTGTTTGGATCGCCGACTGTTGCAGTAAGAAGGTTTGCACTGTCTCCTCCATCAGGTGGGAAAACCCATCCAAAATGGTATGGTAATCCAACTTGATGAACTGTTTTGCCCATTACTTTAAAAGGCTTAAATCTCAATGTAACAATAGCCACTGCCTCTACCTGACCTCTTGCGCTTTTGACAATAACCTTCTCCCCATTCTTTATTCCAAGCTCTTTTGCCAACTCTTTACTCATCTCCACAAAAAGCTGTGGCTGTAACTCTAATAACCATGGTAACCAACGTGTTAAAACACCTGTCTGCCAATGCTCACTTACACGATAGGTGGTCCCAATATATGGGAACCTTGCATCACATGTGCGACATATATCAGCTGCGCTCTTATAAATAGGTAAGGTTGGATTGACTCTTTGCGAGGACATAAGGTTTTTGTCAAGAGGACATTCATATGGCTCATAATGTTCTGGGAACGGACCATCTGCACGACCTGGGCCAAAAACATGTGCGAAACCTTCGGGTTTCATAATGAATGGATAGCGACTCTTTTTGCCATAAACAAGAGGTGGCCATCCACCATCAGGCACATCACCAATCCATTTCTTTTTAACATCATCCCAAACAATTACAGGACAATTCTTGTTCCATGGTTTTCCATTCTTATCTACTGAAGCCCTATTATATATAATCCTTCTATTTACAGGCCAACACCATGACCACGCAGGGAAAAGACCTATCTTAGATGGGTCTTTTTTAACCCTTCTCGCTGCCATGTTGCCCTTATTGGTATAGCTATTACAATAGAGCCAGTTTCCAGATGAAGTGGAACCATCATCCTTAAGATATGCAAAACTTGGAACAAGATCACCTTTTTTGAATTTTTTGCCTTTTATGGTCACATCCTTCAAGAAGAAACCATTAACCTCTTTTGCAACATAATGGACATCAACTTTTCCATTCTTGAAATAATCCCATTTCAAATATAAGATAGGAGCAGAAAAGACTCCTCCCTCTTTCTGATAGAGTTTTTTCACTCTGACGAAAAGTTCATTTATAATCTCTGAATCTGGTTTGGCTTCTCCAGGTGGATCAACTGCTTTATAACGCCACTGCATCCAACGTCCACTATTTGTAATGCTACCTTCTTTTTCTACAGATGCAGCACATGGAAGCATAAAGACCTCTGTCTTTA
>JAFDIG010000276.1 GCA_019308145.1 Deltaproteobacteria bacterium
AAGGCGGTCAAAATCTTCCACATCTACAACTTCCGATTCATCAAAGTCATCAAATATAGTGGAAGGATTCTCTTCTTCTGAGTCAAAATCATAATCCTTTGCTTCAAAAGCTACGCTTCCCTTACCTGCTAATGCACCACCGCCTCCATAATATTTTTTTATTGTGTCTATAATAGCAAGATCAGATGCTATAAGGGGTTCCACCTTCATAGATGTCATAAACTCAAGCTCTGCAATTACTGGGATATTTGTAGGATCAGCCATAGCTACTTTAAGCCTTGGTCCATTTTTAAAAACCGGAACAACAAGCCTATTTTTACAAACATGCGCAGGAATCAATTTTAATACATTTTCAGGGATCTCTATGTTTCTTAAATCAACAGCAGGGATATTAAATATTTTTGATAGTATTCCTATTAGTTTAGTTTCACTAATATAGCCCTTTTTAATTAAAACGGAACCCAGTCTATCCCCTGTTGTTTTTTGCTCTTGTAGAGCCATTTCCAATTGCTCTTTTGTTATAATATTGTTTTTTAGAAGAATCTCTCCAAGTCTCATGGTTTCTATAAGGAAATTTATTTTTTAGTATTTTTTATCATAATATACTAATAGCAATTTATGTGTCAAGTTATTTTTCCTTTGTATTTTCAGTAAGATAATGAAACAAGAATTTAGTAAGAAAATGTTTTAAATTTTTGGTTATGAAAAGATTAATAGTTTTTTTTATTTCTAAAGGATTTTTTATGGAATAGATTAAAAAGTTAATAAAAGGTAATTTTTTAACTTATTTAGATCTATATATAACCCAGAAGGGATTTATTTGCTATTTTATTATAAAAGTTGGTATTATTGACATTTTAAGATATAGGGGTTAATTTATTAAAAAATAGATTATTTTTCTAAGGAAGTTTTAAGGAGAATAAACAATAAAAAGATGAGAGATTATTTTGAACAAGGGCCTATTAGGCCGCCAAGTGAGGCTACTTCTCTATTGATAAGGGTAACTCGTAATTGCCCATGGAATAAGTGTGCTTTTTGCCATACATATAAAAATAGCAAATTTTCTTTGAGAAAAACCGAGGAAGTGAAAGAAGAGATTCAGTTAATGAAGGATATTGCTGATGAAGTACGTGCACTTTCATGGAGGCTTGGCTTTGCTGGTAAAGTTACTAAGGAAGTAGTTGAATATATATATAGCTTGCCTGATAGCTATGGAGAGGGATTTCGGATAATAGCGGTTTGGCTATACTTTGGTGGCAAGTCAGTTTTCTTGCAAGATGCTAATACCATAATGGTTAAAAATAGAGATCTTGTTGATATATTAAAAACAATCAAAGAGAAATTCCCACAAGTAGAGAGAATTACAAGCTATGGGAGGTCATCTACTATTGCAAAAAGAAAGAGTGTAGAAGATCTAAAAGAACTATATCTTGCAGGTCTTACAAGATTGCATGTTGGAATGGAATCAGGTTATGACTTTTTGTTAAAATATGTAAGTAAAGGTGCAACTGCTAAAGATCATATAGAAGCAGGGGTTAAGGTGAAAAAATCAGGAATAGAACTTTCTGAATATTATATCCTTGGGTTAGGTGGCAAGAAATGGTGGCGTCAACATGCTATTGAAAGTGCAAAAGTTTTAAATCAAATTAATCCTGATTTTATCCGTATCCGCACTTTAAAATTGCTTCCTATTATGCCACTTTATAAAAAGGTTGAAGAGGGGGATTTTCTCTTGCAGTCAGAAGAG
This sequence comes from Deltaproteobacteria bacterium, assembly GCA_019308145.1. Taxonomy (GTDB): domain Bacteria; phylum Desulfobacterota; class JAFDIG01; order JAFDIG01; family JAFDIG01; genus JAFDIG01. The sequence continues at coordinate 1,748 of JAFDIG010000276.1, forward strand.
GAGATGATCATAGAAGAAAGGTTACTTATAGAAAAATTAGAAGGGATAAATAGCTATTTTTTAAGTGACCATATTTTAAATCTACTTGGTGAATTAGAGGGAAGGTTGCCACAAGATAAGGAAAGGATGTTAGCTATTATAGATCGCTTTTTATCTCTTCCAAAAGAAGAGAAACTCAACTATATGTTAGGTCGTAGGGCTACTATTTATGAAACAATGGATGATATGAAAGACCCTGAACTCTATTCGCAGGTTAATCAACTTATTTCCCAGATAGAGTCAGAAAAATCAGGTAGCGTTGAAGAAACGATTTCAAGATTAAAGGAAAATTTTCTTTAATGAATCAGAAGGATTATTATAAAATTTTAGGTATTTCCACCAATGCTTCTAAGGAAGAAATAAAGAGAGCTTATCGTAAGCTCGCTTTAAAGTTCCATCCTGATTTAAATCAAGGGGATAAAAATGCTGAAGAGAAGTTTAAAGAGATAAGTGAGGCTTATGGCGTCTTAATGGATGACTTAAAGAGAAAAGATTATGATTTTGCTAGGAGAAGCGGAGCTTATAATGAGTCCAATAAATGGAACTTTGGCTATACTCAGGAGGATATTTTTAAGGATATATTCAGGGATCCTTATGCAAGAGATGTTTTTGAAGAGCTTAGGAGAGAGTTTGCAAATTATGGAGCAAGATTTGACCCAAACTTTTTGAATAATCTCTTTTTTAGAGGTAAAGGGATATTTTTTACAGGTGTAATTTTTGGCTTCCCGTTTGTTTTTACTCAAAATAGAAGAAGTACTGTTGTAAAAAAGAGCGGAAAATTTTTGTTAGGTGCTTTAGCAAAATCGATTAAAGGTAAAATTGCAAACCTTTTTTCTTTTCCTTATTCATATGATAAAGATGTTAATAAGGCGTTAAAAAGTGAGGAGGGAAATATAAATTATTGGCTTGAAATAGATAAAAATACGGTTGAACACGGTGGAGAAATATTGATAGCTCTTAACAGAGAAGGTGAAAATAAACGTTTAAAGGTTACTATCCCTAAAGGTTTAAGAGATGGGATGAAGTTAAGGCTTAAAGGAAAAGGGGAAAAAAGAAGTGATGGAACTTATGGTGACCTTTTTATTACTTTAAGAATAAAAAATTGACTTTTATCTTTCTGAGAATAAAAAAATGAAAGATTATAAAGAACTCGGGGAGTTTTTAAGAAAAAGAAGACAGGAGTTAGGCTTAACTCAAAAGCAAGTAGCCGAAGCTTTAGGTTATTCCTTTCCTAACTTCATTTCAATGATTGAGAATGGATATAAGGTGCCTTTAAAACGTTATAAAGATTTTGCTAAGGTTCTTAAACTTGATGAACGTGAAACTCTGATGAGATTTTTAATGATAGAAAATGAAGATGCAGTTAACACTCTTATAAATCTACCCAAACTTATAAATCTACCCAAATTAGATGGTATGGATACTTTGTTAAGTCTTATTACCTCCTTTTGCCAAAATCTTTCAAAAGATGAAAAGCTCATCTTTATAGAAAAGGTTATGGAGTTGTTGGATATCAGTAAAAAAGAGATAGAAGGCTAAGGATATAAACAAAAAAAGAAGAGCTAAAAATAAACTTTATTGTTTCAAATTCCCTTAAAGCTTTGTTATAAAATTTTTTAAAACTATATTTTATTCCTTACTATAAACTATTATTTTTCTTGCAAAAATAAATCCATTGTGGTAATTATGAAAATTTAAAATAAAGATGTTTAAAAATTAACTTTAACATTAATAATCAGTTATAAAAGATTAAATAATTTAAGTAAAGTTTAATCTTATTTTAAATCAAGCACGTTTCTTGATCGTTTTCGGTGGTGCTTATTAAAGTCCGAGGCGAGAAGATGGAAACGGAAGAATAACCAAAAGGAGGATTTTTTAATGGTAGTTACTATGAAAGAGCTTTTAGAGGCTGGTGTTCATTTTGGACATCAAACAAAACGTTGGAACCCAAAGATGAAGCCTTATATTTTTTGGGCCAGAAATGGAATCTATATTATCGATTTGCAAAAAACTGTAACCCTTTTTCAAGAAGCTTATCAATTTATTAAAGAGACTGCTGCAAAAGGGGAATACATCCTATTTGTTGGAACAAAAAAGCAGGCTCAAGATGCTATACAGGAAGAGGCAACTCGCTGTAATATGTTTTATGTGAACAGACGATGGTTAGGAGGGACTCTTACCAATTTTAAGACCATTAAAAAGAGTATAGAGAGGTTAAAATCTCTTGAAAATCTTCTTAAGGATGAAGAATATTGCAATCAGATTCCTAAAAAAGAGCTCTTAAAGCTGGAAAAACAACGTAAAAAGCTGGAAAAAGCTTTAGGTGGGATAAAAAATATGGATCGCTTACCAGGGGCTGTTTTTATTGTGGATTCAAAAAAAGAAAGAATTGCTGTTAGTGAATGTAGGAAACTTTCTATACCTATAGTGGCAATAGTAGACACTAACTCTGATCCAGAAGAAGTTGATTATGTTATACCTGGTAACGATGATGCAATAAGAGCTATTCGTCTCTTTACTTCACGAGTAGCAAATGCAGTAATTGAGGGAAGAGCTGAATATGAGGAAAAGTTAAAGGCTGAGGGTATGGCAGAGGAGGAGATAGTAGAGAAAACAGAGGAAGCAGCAGAGGTGGAAAGCTCTAATGCTGAACAAGCAAAAGAAGAAATAGTGTCTGAGAAAGATAGCCAGGTTATAGAAGAGAAAGAGTCAAAAGAACTAGAAGAAGAGGTAAAAGAGGAATATAAAGAAGAAGAAACAAATAAATAGTATATTTAGTTAATCCATGCTGAAAAAGAGACTAATAGACTTAGGCCGAATAATTAAGATAGGGGGATAATATGGCAATTGATACATCACAGATAAAAGAATTAAGAGAAAGAACTGGTGCAGGGATTATGGATTGTAAAATCGCATTAACTGAAACAGGTGGTGATATTGAAAAAGCAATTGAGTTTTTAAGAAAAAGAGGGATTGCAAAAGCCGCAAAAAAAGCGACTCGAGAGGTACAGGAGGGCATTATCTCTGCCTATATTCATCCTGGAGCTAAGATTGGTGTATTGGTAGAAGTTAACTGTGAAACTGATTTTGTTGCAAGAAATGAAGAGTTTCAAGAGTTTGTAAAGAATATTGCTATGCATATAGCAGCAATGAA
>JAFDIG010000016.1 GCA_019308145.1 Deltaproteobacteria bacterium
TAAGTCCTTTGAAAATATCTCAAATCCTTTTTCCGTTATCTTTGCATATTTTATTCAAATAACTTTTAATTTATAATATAATTATATATTGCTTTTAAATTTAAATCCCTTTTGATTGATTTTTTCAACTTACCTATATTATAAAATCAAAATAATAGCAAAATTTAACATCATCAATAAAAAGGTTTAAGATAAGGAAATTAGTTACATTATTATTTTTCAAAAATTAAAAAAAGGAGATGCTATGTCAATTAAAATCAAAATTATAGTAGCAGACATGGAATTTAATGCTGAATTTGCTGATACCCCATCAGCTAAAAAGATCATTGATATACTACCAGTAAAAGGAAAGGTGAGTAGATGGGGTGATGAGATCTATTTCCCTATACCTTTAGAACTACCTCTTGATGAGACAAGTAGAGATGAAGTAGAGGTAGGGGATATAGGTTATTGGCCAACAGGTAGAGCGATCTGCATATTCTTTGGCCCAACCCCTTTAAGTGAAGGTGATAAAATAAAACCAGCAAGTGCAGTAAATATTCTTGGAAAAGTCTTAGATAACACTCGGCCTTTAAAAAAAGTAACTGATGGAACACTTATAAAGATTATTCTACCAAAAGAAAATTAAAAATGAGAATAGCTTATTTTGATTGTTTTTCTGGCATATGTGGGAATATGATATTAGGGGCAATGGTAGATTTAGGTTATCCAAAAGAAGCTCTTTTGGAAACCATAAACCTTTTAGATCTTAAAGGTTTTTCGATAAAGATTAACCAAGTCATTAAAAAAGGAATTAAAGCAACACATCTGCATGTTGATATTGATTATAAAAATAAGAAAAGTAGGAATTATAAGGACATAAGAGAATTAATAGAAAAAACCAATCTTAACGATCGTGTAAAGACAATATCACTTGAAATATTTTCCCTTTTAGCTAAAGCAGAAGCAACTATTCATGGGGTAGAGATTGATGATGTTCATTTTCACGAGGTTGGTGCAACTGATTCCATCATAGATATTGTTGGCGGAGCAGCTGCTCTTGTTGGGCTAAATATTGATGTTGTATACAGTTCGGTTTTATCCCTTGGAAGTGGCTTTGTAGATTGCCAACATGGAAAACTTCCAATCCCTGCACCAGCAGTTTTGGAAATTTTAAAAGGAGTGCCAATAGAAGGCTCTTTTATAAAAGAAGAACTGGTAACACCCACTGGCGCAGCTTTTGTTAAAAGCCTTTCTAAAGAATTTGGTGAAATGCCTGATATGGTAATAGAAAAGATAGGATATGGCGCTGGGGATAAAGATATAGAAGAGATCCCAAATCTCCTTAGAGTGATATTAGGAGAAAGCACCAAATCATATGAAAATGAAAAGATATGGGTAATTGAAACAGATATTGATGACCTAAATCCTCAAATAACAGGAGATCTTTTAGAACTATTTTTAGAAAAAGGTGCACTTGATGTTAACCTTATTCCAGTATATATGAAAAAAAATAGACCAGGCATAACTATCAAGATGTTAGCAAGGGAGGATAAAAAGAAAGAGCTAATTGATCTCATATTTAAGGAAACTACAACTATTGGCATAAGGAGTTATTTGGTTGAAAGGTTTAAGCTTAATCGTGAAATTAAAAGTATTAACACCCCTTTTGGCTCTTTGAAGGTAAAGATATCAAAAGATAACAAAGGAAATATACTCAATATATCCCCTGAGTTTGAGGATTTAAAAAAACTCTCCGTAAAACATAATCTTCCTTTAAAAGAACTTTACCAAAGGATAAATATAGAGCTTATTAAATTAAAGGATTAAGAAAGTTTAGAAACAATTTAAAGGCAATTTTTCTTGACAAAACCTTATCTTGTTCCATAATAATAAATTAGAAGTTAGGCCGACGTAGCTCAGTGGTAGAGCAGCTGATTCGTAATCAGCAGGTCGCAGGTTCAAATCCTGCCGTCGGCTCCATATTTTCTTGCCAAACATTTTTCAAAAATTTTTTTAACCTTAATTTATATGTTTTGATTGATTTACTATTTCAACTTAGGAGAAAATTTTAACAAAACTTTGTTAAATATTTCACTTGACAATGAGAGAAATTAATATTAAATACTTGTCAGGCTATGTTATAATGATTTTGTGGTTTCATTATTTTATTTCAATTAAAGAAAAAGATTTTTAAATCTATATATAAGGAGGTATAAGGATTATGGGAAGAAAAGTTTTTAGGTTGTTTTTAGTGTTATCTTTATCCATTTTTCTGTTAGGATTTTATCAACTAACTTTTGCTAAGGAAGTGGTTCTTTATTCATCCAATCCTTCAGAAGTTATTGATATGGTTTGCAAAGGGTTTAATGCGAAAACAGGAATTAAAGTCTCCGCTGTTAGGATGGGAACAGGAACAGCCATGAAACGTATAAAGGCTGAGAAAGATAACCCACTTGGTGATCTTTTCTGGAGTGGAGACGTAGCGGTTTTGGATGGCGCAAAAGCATATTTTATGCCTTATAAATCCCCTGAAGCAAAGGTGCTGCCTCCAAATTATGTTGAAAAAAATTACAGATGGACCAGTACTAATGTACATGTTATGATTATTATGTATAATAAGAAATTGGTAAAGGAGAATGAAAAGCCTAAATACTGGAAAGATCTTTTCTTGTCTAAATGGAAGGGAAAGGTTGTCATGGCAAATCCAGAGAAATCTGGCTCTGCATATGCCCAAGCTTATGGTCTTTACAAACTTTATGGATGGGACGGGTTGAAAAAGTTGATTGCTAATGCCAAGATTTTGGACAGCTCAAGTTTGATTTACAAAGGTGTAGCAGCTGGAGAATACCCTGTGGGTATTACAATGGAATATGCAGCGTATCGCTATATTGCAGGTGGCTCTAAAGATGTTGGGATTATCTATCCAGAGGATGGGGCTTTTGTTGCTCCAGAAGGTGCTGCTATTATTAAGAACTGTAAACATCAGGCTGAGGCTAAGCAATTTTTTGACTATCTATTGAGTAAAGATGTTGAAGCAGCAATCTTTCAAAAATTCTTTAGGAGGCCTGCAAGGGCTGATGCTGCTACCTTTAAAGGATTACCAAAGTTAACAGAGATCAAAGTTATGTCTAAATTTGATCCTATGGAAGCTAATAAGCTTAAAAAAGAGATCCTCAAAAAGTGGAAGGAGATTATCCTTAGCAAATAGTGTAAGTTATGCAGGTTTTGTTAAAAGAGATCAACAAAAGCTTTGGAAATTTAAAAGCCATTGATAATGTAAACCTTTTGATCGAGGATGGTGAGTTTTTCACCCTCCTCGGTCCAAGTGGCTGTGGCAAGACAACCTTACTTAGAATCGTTGCTGGGTTTTGTAAACCTGATACTGGGGATATTTTTTTCGGGAATAAAAAAGTTAATAATATACCACCTCATAAACGTGAAACAGGGATGGTTTTTCAAAATTATGCCCTTTTTCCTCATTTAACTGTCTTTGATAATATTGCTTATGGACTAAAAGCACGAAAGATATCAAAGCAGATTATTTACTCTAAAATCGAAAAAATATTGGATAAGGTCCAACTAAAAGGCCTTGAAGATCGTTATCCTGGGCAATTAAGTGGTGGTCAACAACAAAGGGTTGCGCTTGCCAGAGCACTTGTCATTTCACCTCAAGTCCTTCTAATGGATGAACCTTTATCTAATTTAGATGCTAAGCTAAGGGTTGGCATGAGAGAGGAGATCAAAAGGATACAAAAAGATCTTGGTATAACAACAATCTATGTTACTCACGATCAGGAAGAAGCAATGGCTGTATCTGATCGACTTGCTATTCTTAATTTTGGGAAGATCCAACAGATTGGAACACCATCTGAGATCTACTTTAAACCTTTAAACAGCTTTGTAGCAGGATTTATGGGGAGCAGTAACCTTATTAAGGTGAATGTTATAGATTATGACCCTCAAAAATCCCTTCTTGAAACCGAAGTAAATGGAAATAGAATTTATGTTAAAAGTGATAAAATTTCTGACAAAGAGCTTATTATCTCTTTGAGACCAGAATGGATAAAAATTGCTGACAATGAATCAAATAAAAAAGTAAATTGCTTTTCAGGGAAAGTTATTAATGTTACCTTCCTTGGGTCTGTTCTTAGATATAAAGTAGAAGCATTCAAAAACCTTATTATAACTATAGAAATCCAAGATCCCCAATTTTATGAGATCAAAAAAGAAGGGGAAACTATCTTTTTTCAATTTGGAGTGGATAGACCAGTTATAATTGAATCATAAATTATGTTACGTAAATATTTAACTATTTGGAATATTATCTTTTTGTCTGTTTTTATTATCCTTTTTCTTTCGTTAATTTATCCATTATTTTCCATATTCAAAGCCAGTTTCATAAACCCTGAGACAGGTAAATTCTCTATTGAGAGTTATAGAAAATTTTTTCATTATGCATACTATTTAAGGTGCCTTGGTCACAGTATCTTTGTAAGTTTAATAGCAACATTTTTTGCCTTAATCATAGGCATACCCTTTGGTTTTTTTGTATCCCGTTTTCATGTCCCAGGGAAATCTATAATTAAAACATTAGGAACACTTCCTTTAATTCTTCCTACCTTTATAGGAGCTGAAGCATGGCTCTTACTTCTTGGAAGAAATGGATTGCTTTATAATCTTTTCCATAGGATAGGTATTGATATACCATCAATTTATGGATGGAAAGGAATCGTATTGGTTTTTGCTCTCCAGTTTTTTCCTTATGTTTTTTTGATGGTCTCGTCCTCAATCAGTTCAATTGATAGTTCTTTAGAAGAATCTGCACGTAATCTTGGTGCTAATAGTTGGCGAGTCTTTAGGACTATTACCCTTCCTATTGTAACCCCTTCAATATTTGCGGGAGCCCTGGTGGTTTTTTATCTTTCTATTGAAAATTTTGGTGTTCCAATATTAATCGGAGAGGATTATAAGGTTTTATCAGTCCAGGCTTATAATGAGTTTATTAGTGAAATGGGCGGAAACCCTTCTATGGCAGGGACTCTCAGCATGATCCTTTTATTTATTACATTAAGCGTAACAGTGCTTCAGAAATACTGGGTAGAGAGAAAAAGCTATGTGATGTCATCTCTTAGGCCACCTGAAGTAAAAAGATTAAAACCTTTTCCAACCTTTTTTATTTGGTTTTTTTGTGTTTTTATAGTCTCTTTTGCTTTATTTCCTTTTATTGTTGTAATCATTTCTTCTATTACTAAAACTAAAGGGCCTGTTATGTATTATGGTCAATTTAGTTTAGAGAATTTTATTAAAGCCTTTAAGATTGCACCTCGTCCTATAATAAACTCATTCTTTTTAGCTACTGTTGCTACCATAATAGGAATAATATTTGGTATATTAGTAAGCTATCTAATTGTTAGGAAAAAAGGTTTTACAAGTTATATACTTGATGTTCTGATTATGGTGCCTCTTGCTATTGCTGGAACAGTTCTTGGTATTGCTTTAGCTTCAACTTATAATAAAGGGATGATTGTCTTAACAGGAACATGGATGATTTTGGTTTTGTCTTATTTTATAAGGAAGGTGCCTTTCTCTATTAAAACCACATCATCACTTCTCCACCAAATTGATACATCGATTGAGGAAGCATCTATTAATTTAGGTGTTCCACCACTTAGAACATTTATTAAAATAATTGTTCCAATAATGCTCCCTGGGATTTTTGCAGGAGCTATTCTAATGTGGGTTACCACTTTAGCAGAATTAAGCTCTACCATTGTCCTTTATTATGGTCCATGGGCTACAATGACTGTTGAGATTTTCCAGCGCATTGGTAGTGCAGACTTTGGGCCTGCATCTGCTTATGCTACTATATTAATTATATCTGTTCTTATACCATTATTTATTCTGCATAAGGTTTTAGGGAAAGATTTACTATCAACTATGTAGAGATATTATTTTCAAAAAATCAATAAAAATTGAATTATTTAAGATAAATTTTAGATCTCTTGCTCTTAGTAATTTTTAAGTTATTTCCCATCCAAAAATTTTTTTATTTTTTATTAAATGTTTAATACCAAAATATAATTTTAATTTGATATTGATATTTAAAAAGGGAAGATTAAGAAGGTAGAAAAGAGAATAAAAATTTGTTAATATAAATATTAAAAGAGATAAGTTTACTCTTTTTTAATAGCTGAAACTCTTTTAAAAAGAAAAGAATAGGAATGGTAAAAGAAAATTTTAAGTTTTCATATTTTTTAACATTCTTTTTTATTCCCCTCTTTATAGCAGCTTCAACTTCTGAGGTTCCTGTGCCAAATTGGCCATCATTTACTGGTATCAATCAAGAGGCAAATTTTATAAAGCGACTTGACCATTTTATAGGGATTCCTTATAGAGATGATGGTGTAATTAATATTTATGGGAAATTTGCTACATGGAATGATCTATCTCACACTTTTAATACGCCTGGGCTTAACTGTAGTGGATTTGTGCTTAGCTCAAGCAGGTTTGTTTTTATGAAAAATTTTGATCCTGCTTTTATGAAAAGAGATAGGTTAAATGATTCTTATAAAGGCGCTCCATTAGGTAAGGATTGGGATTTTGGGTGGGATCTAATTATGAATATTGCAGAAGATTATCATCCTTTAGTTTTACTTCCTGAAGGAAAAAAAGAGATACCAAAAGAGGCAAATGGTTTAAATTTAAGAGGCTTTGATATCCATGATAAACGATCTTGGGGAAAGATCTTTCCTATGATACATTTAGATAACTTTTATTTAGCAACATTAAGTAAAAAAGGGAATAAAGGATATATTATTATGCATCATCATACTTTTTGTTTACTAAAGGATCAAAAAGGGGCGGTATGGGTATATTCAAGCTCTAAAAAAAATCCAAATAGAGGTGTAGCAAAGATAGAGATATTCCCACATATGCAAGGACTTGAGCTATTTTTAGATCAATTTCAAGATGAGGATGAAAAGATCTTGATAATAGAAACTAAGCCTTTTTTAAGAGAGTGAGTTACACTAAAAACTCTAACTTTAAAAGTTTAAGGTATTATAAAAAGATAAGGTTTTAGAAATCATCAGATGGAAAGAAATTTTACTAAGTTTAAATTTAATTTCCTACTTAACAATATCAAGCTTATTATTTTTGTTTGATAGAAAAAACTTAGATGTTGATTTTGCCATCAAATAGGAGCAGATGAATATTTCATGTTGATAAAGGGTTTAAAAAATTTTTTAATAATAAAGTTATAATATAGTAGAAATTCAAAGCAAAAAAATTTTGCAATAAAAATATGATTTCAAACTCAATTTGTATTGACAACAATTTTATTATATGCTAACCATAAAAAAAATTAAAAAGAGGGGGTTTTAAAATGAAGATATTTTTAAGAACATTCATTGTTGCGTTATTATTATTTGTTTTAGCTACTGGTACTGGTTTTGCTGCACCAAAAGAAGTAAAAATTGGTGTAATTTTTCCCCTTTCTGGAGGTTTAGCAACTACTGGGAAACTTTTGAGAATTGGAGTTGAGCTTGCTGCTGAAATTGTTAATAATAAAACAGAGAATATTGATATACCAATGGCTAAATGGGAGGGTATTCCAGGACTTGGTGGCGCAAAGATTAAGCTGATCTTTATGGATCATCGATCTGATCCTGCAAGAGGAGCTGATCTTGCAAAACGTTTAATCAAGGATGAAAAGGTTGTTGGGATTCTTGGATGCTATAATTCATCTGTAACAAAAAGCGTTAGCACGGTTTGTGAAAGGTATGGAGTCCCAATGATAAACTCAAACTCTACATCTCCACCACTTACCACAAGGGGGTACAAATGGTTCTGGAGGACTACCCCGCACAATGTAACATTTTCTCATGATCTTTATAAGTTCTTAATCGGTCTTACCAAAGGAAAGTCAAAGGGTGTTGGTAAGGTTCCTATGAAGGATTTAGAACGTATTGCTATAGCAGGTGAGGAGACAGAATTTGGGGCAACAGGGATTAAGGTACTTGAGGAATTAGCACCAAAATATGGATTTAAAGTAGTCAAAGCTATTAAATATCGTCATCAATCACCAGATCTTACCAGTGAAGTACAGGCAATAAGGGCAAGCAATCCTGGTGTTGTAGCCTTTATACCATATGTCTCTGATGCAATCCTTTTCATGAGGACTTTCAAATCTATGAAATTTAGCCCAAAAATTGTTTGGGGTCAGGATGCTGGAACTGTTCAACCAGGATTTGCTGAAGGGCTTAAAAAGGATGCTGTTGGCGTTTTGACCAGAACAGTTTTTGTTCCTAAAATAGCAGAAGTTAAGCCAGTAGCAAAACAGGTCAATTCCCTTTTCAAGAAAAGATCAGGGGAGGATTTTAGCGGCACATCAGCAAGGGCATTTACTGGATTGCAGACATGGGCTTATGTATTAAACAATGCAAAATCAACTGATCCTAAAGCTATCCAAAAAGCTGCCAATGCTCTCTATATCCCTGGCAAAGAACTTATCATGCCTTGGAAAGGGATTAAATTTGGTGGAGAACAAAAAGGTGAGATGGGGCAAAATATCCTTGGTTCTGGCATGATTGCTCAGTGGCAGGTATCACCTGGCGATACTGTTCCTCATTTAGAAGCTGTATATCCATTTGAATATGCCACTGCTAAATTGATCTATCCTTTCCCTAAATGGAAATAATATATAAAAAAATGTAAAAGGTTACGCCCTGTTTTTAGACGGGGCGTAACTTTATGGAGAAGATTATGGGATTCTTTTTGGATGCTATTACCTCTGGTATCTTGATGGGCTTGATTTTTTCTCTCATTGCATTGGGACTAACTATCATCTTTGGGGTTATGAATATTGTGAATTTTGCTCATGGTGAATTTCTCATGGTCGGGATGTATATTGCATACTGGTGTAATGTTTTGATAGGATTAGATCCACTTTTTGGGTTGCCTTTTTCTATTGCAGCAGGAATACTTTTAGGACTTGCCTCATATTACCTCCTTGTAAGATACCTACTTAGAGGTCCAATGATCGCACAATTATTTGGCACTTTTGGACTTATGTTATTTATAAGATATCTTGCCCTTTTTATTTGGGGACCAAATTTTAGAACGGTTAGTCATGGATTGCTTATGGGGAAAAGCATGTTATTAGGGAATGTTGTCGTTTTGGATTTATCAAAGGTCGTTCCTGCTATTGTGAGTATTATTGCATTTTTCATTGTTTCATATGTCATAAATAATACAAAGGTAGGAAAGGCTTTACAGGCAACGGCATTAGATGCGGAAGCAGCAAGTTATATGGGTATTTATGCTGACAGAATGAATGCCCTTGCATGGGCTATTGGAGGAGGAACAGTTGGTCTTGCTGGTGGGCTCATGGTAAATTTTTGGTATATTACACCAGAAGTAGGTTTGCTTTTTGTAATGATTGCTTTTGCTACTGTTGCTCTCGGAGGGTTTGGAAGTATAAAAGGTGCTTTTTATGCAGGAGTAATTATTGGGGTTATTGAAACATTAGTAGGGGTTAAAGCTCCTAGTTTTAAGTTTACAATTGTTTATGCAGCGTATTTTATCATCGTGGTTTTTAGACCGCAGGGGTTATTTGGATGGAAGGAATAAAAGGAGCAATAAAGGATGCATTAGATTTTAGTGATTTTCCTAAATCTGAAAGGATTGGAATAATAATATTTTATATATACCTTCTTATATTCCCTTGGGTTGTATCATCATCCTTTGCAAGGGCTGTAATGATTCAATTTCTCCTTTTTGCCCTATACGGAATGGGATGGAATACAATCGGTGGTTATGGAGGACAAGTAGCATTAGGAAAGGCTCAATATGTTGGGATATCCGCTTATACTGTGGCAATGATGATGATCCTATTTAATATTCCATTTTGGGTTTCTATGCCGATAGGTGTTTTTTTGGCTGTACTTTGGTCATTTATGATAGGATACCCTTTATTTAGGCTAAAAGGTCATTATTTTGCTATTGCTACTATCGCTGTTTCATTAGTTTTGCAAGATATTTTTAGGAACTGGGAGTTTGTTGGAGGGGAAAGAGGGCTTTCGCTCCCTTTTAAAGGAACTCCCAATTTTCTTTATATGCAGTTTAAATCTGATGTTTATTATTATTATTTTATGCTTATATTTTTTACCTTAGGCCTTTTCTACATGAATTGGTTTAGAAAATCCCGCCTTGGTTATCAATTAAGAGCAGTAAAGGCAAATGAGGATGTTGCAGCAAGTCTTGGTATAAATGTGAGATGGGCAAAAATAAAGGCATATGCAATAGCATCAGCATTTGTGGCTGTTGGTGGTGCATTTTATGCTGTTTATCATATGTATATTGATACATCATCTGTGATGCATCTTGAGTTATCAATCCTTATTGCTCTTATGGCAATGCTTGGTGGTGCTGCTTCTCTTTGGGGACCTATTATAGGTGCGGCAATTTTGGTGCCCCTTGATAGATACTTAGGAAGCTGGATAGGAGGTGCAAAAGGTCTTTTAGGACTCGATCTTATTATCTATAGTATTATTATTATGTTGGTTGCCGCGCTGGAACCAAGAGGGATCTGGGGTATAGTTGAGAAAGTGAGGGCAAAAAGAGGATGAAGATTCTTCAGGTCAATAATCTGGTAAAAAGATTTGAAGGTGTAGTTGCCAATAACAATATCACCTTTTCTATTGAGGAAAATGAAATAGTTGGGCTTATAGGTCCAAATGGGGCAGGGAAAACCACCCTTTTTAACTGTATAGCAGGATATCATAAGCCTGATAAAGGAAAGATCTTTTTCAATGGCAAAGATATAACTGGTTGGCCTCCTTATCAAACCAATGTAGAAGGGATAGCACGAACTTTTCAGGTAATAGAGAGTGGTGGAGATATGTCAGTTAAAGAAGAGATAATGGTTGGTGGATTTTGCAGAACATCTAATCGGTACCTGGCAATGAAAGAGGCTGTTGAAATTATTGAATTTATGAAACTTCAAGATGTACAGGATATGAAGCTTACTGAATTACCAGTGGCTCAGCAAAAAAGGGTTGGCCTTGCAAGAGCATTAGCTACAAAGCCCCAATTATTTATGCTGGATGAGGTTGCAGCTGGTCTAACCCCTTCTGAAATTGAGGAGATGAAGGAACTAATTGTTAATATACAAAAAAAATGGAATCTTACGATTTTTATTATAGAACATGTAATGCAGCTTGTTATGGGAATATCTGCAAGGGTGATTGTTTTAGATGGTGGGGTTAAAATAGCTGAAGGAACACCTGATGAAGTAGCCCATAATGAAGAGGTGATAAAGGCCTACTTGGGAGAGAGATATGCTAAAGTTAGAAAAGGTTGAAATAGCCTATGGTATTGTCCCTGTTGTCCAAGGGATATCCTTTCATGTTGAAGATGGTGAACTGATATCCATTGTTGGTGCTAACGGAGCAGGGAAAACGACCATAATGAAGGCAATTGCTGGAAGACTTCATCTAAGAAAGGGCTCTATCAATTTTCGTGGGAAGGATATAACTAAATTATCTAGTCCTGATATAGTGAGGATGGGAATTACCTATGTACCTGAAAACAGGAGGCTTTTCACTCCTTTATCAGTAGAAGAAAATTTGGAGATAGGGGCATATATTATTAATGATAAAAAGGAGATAGAAAAGAATTTGGAGTTTGTTTATGGGCTCTTCCCAAGATTAAAAGAGAGAAGAAAGCAGAGAGCAGGAACGTTAAGTGGAGGGGAACAACAGATGCTAGCAATAGGAAGAGGGCTTATGGCTAACCCAAAACTTTTGATGCTGGATGAACCATCTCAAGGTTTGATGCCAATTCTTGTTACAGAGCTTTTAAACGCTGTAAAGAAACTAAAAGAATTGGGTATGACTATTCTTTTAGTTGAGCAAAATGTTCAAGAAGCCTTAGAAATTGCTGATAGAGGATATGTGCTCCAGACAGGTCAAATCATAACGGAGGGTAATGGTAAAGAACTGCTTGATTCTGACATTGTAAAGAAGGCATTTTTAGGCATGTAAATATTAATAATGAAGAAAATAAAGATAAAATTCCTCAAAAATTTTATCTTCAAATTGGAATAAATAATCACAAAGTTTTAAATCCTACCAATTGAATGTATAAATAAATTTATATTAATTTCTTCAGTTTGATAAATTTTGCTTTCAGATAAAAATAGAAAAAGGAAAGATGGATCATGTTAAAAGGAGAGATTAAAGAGATATTGCAAGGAGGAGTGGATCTTCATGTTCATACTTCCCCTGATATTTTTAAAAGAAGGATAAATGATTTTGATGCTGCATACCAGTCAAAAGAGGCAGGTTTGAAAGCTATTGTTTTAAAAAATCATTTTTTTCCTACAGTTGATAGGGCTTTACTTGTAAAAGAAAAAACTGGGTTTAATCTTATAGGAAGTATTACTCTGAACAAACCTGTTGGTGGTCTTAATCCAGAAGCAGTGGAAACAGCGGTTAAAGAAGGTGTGAAAATTGTTTGGATGCCTACAATACATTCACTTAACACGGCTAAAAGACCTGATATTGTCACAATGTTTCAAGAGGTAATAAACCCAGAAGAAAAGGGAATTTCTTTATTAGAAGGAGATCAACCTGTTCAAGAGGTATATGAAATTTTTGAGATAATAAAAGAAAACAATGTAATATTAGCCACTGGCCATATATATCCTTATGAAATAGTTAAGATTGTTAAAAAGGCTTGTGAGATGAAACTAAAAAAGATAATCCTTACACATCCCTTTTCTACCTTAGTAGGCATGGAACTTAAAGACGTAAAAGAACTTACAGATCTTTCTGATAACATATACATAGAATTTACATGTTATGATTTATGCCCTCATATAAAAAAGCCTTTAACAATTGAGGAAGTAAAATATTATATCTCTGAATTAGGCCCAGAAAGGGTTATAATCAGTTCAGATGGAGGGCAAGTTTATAATCCTAATCCTATTGATATGTTAGCTGATACGTTTGCGCAATTATTAGATCATTTTACTGTTAAAGATATAAGAAAGATGTTTGTAAAAAATACCAGCTATTTGATCAGTTAATATGCTGTTTCCTTTTTACAATGGTTTTTATTCATTTATTAAGAAAAGGAATAAGACTTTTATCTTGATCTTTGATTAGAAAAGAGGATAGAGAGTAAAAATTTGTGTATTCTTTTAAAGTTATTTAATGGATAAACCCATAGGGTCAGGTTTTACACCCAACTATTTAAATTCTCTTTTATTAGTGGGGGATAACCCCCACCCTACAATTAATAATTGATAATTAAAATTAAAAGAGTAAAAGTTTTCCTTTTATTTGCAGATCGACTTCGTCGGTCTGAACGTAATTAATCCCTTTTTTAGTATGAATCAATTACTTTCCCCTGACAAATGAACAAATTAAAAAATTTTTTTAGATTCTATTATTCCTCTTTTAATCTGGCAATATTATTTGGTTCCCCTATTACTACCAATATGTCGCTATCTTTTATAACAAAGCTTCCTGATGGGATCATAACCATTTTTTCTGGCACCAATTCTTTAATAGCAATTACAAAAACATCATATTTTTTCCTCAATTCTATCTCAGATAAACTTTTACCAACAAAAGAAGGAGGTGGTGCTAATTCTGCAACACTATATTCAGGGGAGAGTTCCAGGTAATCGAGAATATTTGGATGAGAGAGGCTTTTTACAAGTTTTAATGCTGTATCCTTTTCTGGAAAAATCTCTTCGGTAGCACCAACTTTACTTAAGACCCTACCATGATCCTCGTTGGTTATCTTTACTATAATATTTTTTGCACCTAAATCCTTTAAATGTAAGGTAACAAGAACGCTATGGCTTAGATTATCACCTAAACTTATTATTACAGCATCCATAGATGACACATTTAATGATTCAAGTATCTCTTTATCACTTGCATCCCCAATAATAGTATAAGAGACAAAAGGCTGAATTCGTTGAATCACATCCTTTCTTCTATCTATACAAACAACCTCATGCCCTTCTTTTGATAGTCCCGCTGCAACTGTATAGCCAAAATTACCCAAGCCAATAACCATGAATTTTCCCATCCCTTATCTCCTAAAAAGTTAAAAACTACAAATTGAATATTAAAAAATTTTATATTGATTATCCAATAAAAAGGTCTTCCTCACCATAATGTATCTCTTTTTTCTTAAATTTTTGAGCAAGAATAGCAGCTAAAGAGAGAGGACCTATTCTTCCTAAATACATCATAATGATTATAAGTAATTTTCCTGAATCAGTTAACTTTGCGGTACTTCCCATTGAAAGCCCAACCGTTCCAAAAGCAGAGGTTGTTTCAAAAAGAAGTTCTAAAAAGATACCCCTTGCTTGAGTGTGAGGGATATTTGCCTGTTGGGTCATTAAAAGTAAGGATAAAATGGCTGTTAAAGCAATAAAAGAGCCTATTAGAATAGATATGGATCTGCCAACAGTTTCAGCTGGTACACTTCGTTTAAATATAACTACATCATTCCTTCCTTTTAACCGGTTAAAGGCCAGTGAAAAAAGTATAGCAATATTTATGGTTTTTATTCCGCCACCAGTACCACCAGGGGAGGCACCAATAAACATAAGAAGAATAAAAATAAAAAGAGTTGCATTGGTAAGTTGAGAAAAATTTACTGTATTAAATCCTGCTGTTCTTGCTGTTATAGATTGAAAAATGCTATTAATAATCTTATTAGAAATGCTCATCCCTTTTAATACATTATTTTGTTCAAGTAAAAAGAATAGTACCCCTCCAATAAGCAACAGAGTGGTTGTTGTGATTAAGACTATTTTGGTGTGGAGAGAAAGTTTTTTAATCTTATTTTCTGGTTTTAAAAATTTAGGAATTTCTATAAGCGCCATAAAGCCTAATCCACCTAAAATGATTAAAGAGCCAAAGACAAGTATTATAAATGGATTATTTTTAAATGGTATTAAATTTTCTGGAAAAAGTGAGAATCCAGCATTACAAAAAGCTGAGATAGCATGAAATATAGAGAAGTAAACCGCCTTAAGAGGTGACATAGTTTTTTGCCATTCAGAAAAGAGGAGAAATGCCCCGACAAATTCTATTACAAAAGTGAGAATAAAAATATTCTTTATTAAATTTTTTGCCCCTTTTCTCCATTTATGAGTAAAGCTTGATTGTACAATTAGTTGATCTCTTACTGAAATAGATTTTCCAGCCATAATGAAAAAAATTATTGAAAAAGTGATAATTCCCAAGCCACCCATTTGAATAAGTAACAAAATTACCATTTGACCAAACAAGGTAAAGAAGCTTCCAGTATCTACCACAATAAGACCTGTTACACATACTGCGGATGTTGAAGTAAAAAGAGCATCTATCCATCTTAAATGAGTATGAGAGCTTATAGGTAAATAAAGAATTATTGCTCCAATGATAATAGCCACGCCAAAGCTAAAGAAGATTGCAGAAGCTGGATTAGTTATAAAATGAGCTTTTTTATAAGGTGATTTCAATAGATTCTCCTAAGAAAAAAGCTTAGGGCATTAAAAGAGAGATTAAGAAAGATTTAAGATTTTAGAAGATTAGATGTACTTCTTTTTTATGTTTGTCGAGCTTGCTTCCAAGGGAAGCATGACATATCCTGCAAAAATAGCCATAGTAATCACCTTCAGGAAGTATTAAAAGCAACTTTTCATAAACAGGTACCGATTTTTTGCA
>JAFDIG010000277.1 GCA_019308145.1 Deltaproteobacteria bacterium
ATGAGATAAAGAAGATATTAGTTGATCAACAAGATAATTTTCAGATACTTGTTGATAGGATTGTAGGTGATAAAGGCAAAACTGTTAAAGATAGGATGAAAGATCTGTTTCCTATCCATCCATACAGTGCATATCTTGCAACATTCATAGCAAGATATATTGGTTCTACTGAAAGGTCTATATTCAGTTTCCTCTATGATGAAAAAAAAGGTTTTTCATATTTTTTAAATAAAGAAATTACCACGGACTATTTCCTTACAGGGGATTATCTCTGGGATTTCTTTGTAAATGATTTTGAAAGAGACCCTGAGTTAAGATTTAGCACAGTTATAGAAAAATTTAAACTATATAAAGATATTTTAGAAGAGAAAGGCTCACATTATTTATCAATCTTTAAAGGCATCCTTCTTTTAAATATTCTTTACAGGGTGGTTAAAATCGATGAACATGATAGTGGGCTTTCAAATCCTTCTATTGATAATATAAAAGCGATGTTCTCATTGAGTAGTTATGAAAACTATGTTGATGAGGTTTTAGAATATATAGAGGGAAATAACATCATTCCTAAAACACCTGAAGATCTATTCCTTATAGAATTTTCAAGCCTCCCTTCAAAAGAGGTGGAACGAGAGAAAGAACGATTAAAAAAAGAATATGATGAAATCGTCAATCTGTTAGATAGTGATAATAAAAAGAGTATAGTAAATTTCTTTACCAATGGTGTATTAAGAGAATCGGAAACAATGCTATATTCTGCAACAGAGAAAGAACATATATTAAGAAACAAGCTTAAAAGGGATTTTAACAATAGTTATACTATCCATAATGCGGTTTTTCTTTTAAAGGATAAGGGTGAAAAACCTTTAATTGAAGCAACAATAGAGAAAATATCAAAAGAGGATGAATTTAAAGATATTATCTTTTTTATACTTGATGAACCTTTAGAAGAAAATAATCTAACAAGGTTTATTGAGTATATGGCAAGAAAAAATGTTGCTATGAACCATAGATTTATGGAAGATGCAACAAACCATAATAGCTTAGCAAAAAAGATCGTTGATGATTGGATAAATAGTATAAGAAATGGTTTGGTTGAAATTATATTTAGAGGTAAAAGAAAATCTGATAGTGTTAAAAATATTGTGGACCTCATCAATTCAGAATTATCAACAGGAATATTTACCTATGGGATGGAAAAACTTCCTTTAGCAAGGGAAAACCAAAATATATGGACATTTAAGAATGCAAAAAAAGTAGTAGAGGCATTTCTTTTTGCTAATACCCGTAGTGAACTTGAGAACAAAACAAGGAGGGCACCAGATTCATTCTTAAGATCCATCATAAAGAATAATCAAAATGAATATATAGTAAAAGAGGACTTTGAACTTAAAAGCAATGTAGAAAAAAATCATCCTCTTATACATATAATTCAACGTGTGGATGAGATTCTTAAGGAAGCAAAAAAGAATACCATTTTTAATCTTGGGGAGCTATTAAGTTTTTTAGCAAAACCTCCTTTTGGGCTTTATACAAACATGGTAAATATGGCAACTCTTGCTTTTGTGATGAAAAGATATATAGGGAAACTCTATGAAGCAAACAGTGGCAGACCAATAGATGCGGGAATGATGAAGGAGAAGATATTAAATCTTTTTAATTATTGGCAAGCAGGAAGAGATGGACAATATCTGGACGTAAGGTTTGGAACAGAAGAGGAAAATCAGCTGGTAAAACTCTTAAAATATATCTTTAATCTTAAAGAAGTTGAGGGTATAACAGATGTTAAATGGGCTATTAGGAAATGGATTAATGAAAAGGGGTTCCCTTTATGGTCATTAAAATATTTAAAATTAACTGAAGGGGTAAAAAATTTAATAAAAGAACTCATTTTTCTTACAAGATCTATTGATGAAAAGTTAAAGCATGAATGGATAATAGATACCCTTAATAGACTAAAATATAATAAAAACGAGCTAAAAATACACCTTAATCCGATAAAACTAAAAGAAGGGTTTGAGGAATTTATAAAAAGTAAAAAAATTCATTTTTCTGATAATGATTTTGATAAAATAATTGAACATCTTAAAAATCATATGCCATCAGAAATATCTTTATGGGAAGAAAATGATGTTGAGATAAAACTTAAGGATTGGATAATAGAGGGAGAAGAAAAGCTTATAAAATTGCTAAAGGAGATATTTAATCTTAAAGATGTTGAAAGTTTAAGATCAGTTATATGGAGCATTAATAAAGATTGGGTTAATAAAATTGGTTTTCCTTTATGGTCTTTAAAATATCTAAATATAGATAAAAATCTAAAAACTATTATTTCTGAGCTTTATGAATTTACAACCATTATTGAGAAGGAAGATGATCATGAAAGAATAAAAAGCCTATTGGAAAAATTGGAATACAACAAAGAAAAGATTAAGTCTATTGTCAATGAAAAAAAATTGAGAGAAGGGTTTCTCCTCTTCATAAAGGATAATGTCAAAAAAGATATAAATGATGAGAAATTTAGGGAAATTATAGGATATCTTAAAAGACATATTTCTGATGATATCTCTTCTTGGAATGAAGAAAAAGTAGTGATTAGACTTAATGATTGGGCAAAGGAGACAGAAGGATATAAAGAAAAAACCAAAAAAACAAAAAATTTATTAGAAAATTATAAAGGAGACCTTATAAAGCTATTGTTTGAAATACTTGACAGGCATCCAGAAATCTCTGATATATTCTTATATTATTTAGAAAATAACAAGGCTAATAGCTCTGACATAAAGGTTCAAGAAAAAGAAAAGATCGATCTTTCAGCTTCATAGAAACCTTCTATGTTAATTTTAATTATAACATAAATATGAAATATTTTTAATCATGAAGATATTTACCAAAACTGATGAGCTATTTAATGAAATCATAAATGACAAAGAAACAAGGATCATCTCTGCAACAAGATATCCAGTACGATTTATATTTATACCTAACTTTAACTTTTTTAAAGAGGTTATCAAGAGGTTTGATAATCTGGGTATAAACAAGATAGAACTTGCAGAGTTTTTGCCTCATAATGATGGATGGTTTACAGTAGATGATATCAAAACTATTTTTGATAATTTAAGAGATGAAACTGCTCACCTCATTATACCACTCTCTGAGATAGCAAGGTTTC
>JAFDIG010000278.1 GCA_019308145.1 Deltaproteobacteria bacterium
CCTTATAACCTCTTGAACATATTTTTCCCTTTCTTCTTTTCTTTTTGCTAATTTACTTTCAATGGCAGCATATGTTTCTGGTTCAAGATATTTAAAAGATAGATCCTCTAACTCACTTTTAATCCATTCTATTCCCATACGATGAGCAATTGGAGCATAAAGATCCATTGTTTCCCTTGCAATAAGTTTTTGTTTCTCTTCGGAGAGGAAGTTTAAAGTTCTCATATTATGAAGACGGTCAGCTAATTTGATTATGATAACCCTTAAGTCCTCTACCATAGCAAGTATCAACTTTCTCAAGTTTTCAGCCTGGCTTTCTTTTGGACTCATAATTCCGAGTTTTCCTATCTTTGTTAAACCATCAACTAAATGCATTATCTCATCACCAAATAATTGCGCAATCTCCTTTAAGGTAGCATCAGTATCTTCTACTGTATCATGAAGAAGGCCTGCTACAACACTGGCGAGATCCATTTTCATATTAGCAAGGATCCAGGCTACATATAGTGGATGGTTAAGATATGGTTCACCAGAGAGACGTACTTGTCCTTTATGGACCTTAGCAGAATAGATATAAGCGCGTTCTAAAAGGTCCATATCTGCATTTGGGATATAGGAAGTAATCTGATCAGCAATATCAGTGTATCTTATTCTTTTAGGGTGGGGTAACTTCATATTTTTTTGCCCTTTTATTTTATAATAACCTAAAGATTCAAAAAAGCAAGTTGAGACTTTTTAAAAACTTCTTTATATTAATTTTGTTATGTCAATTTTGGGAAACAAGCTTATTGAGATGTTTGAACTTATGTTCAACCATCAGGGGCCCCTAAATTGGTGGCCTGGGGAGGATACTTTTGAGATAATGATAGGCGCAATACTTACTCAAAATACTGCCTGGAAAAATGTGGAAAAAGCAATTACTCAAATGAAAGAAAAGAAGATCCTTTCACCAGAGGCAATTTTAACCATAGATGAGGAAGAACTTTCTCAAGTCATACGGCCTTCTGGTTATCATAGAATTAAAGCTAAAAGATTAAAAGATTTTGTTAAATTTATCTTTGAAAAATATGGTGCAAATCTAATAAAAATGAAAACTCGCCCTCTTTATGCATTGAGAGATGAGTTGCTATCTATTAAGGGTATAGGAGCTGAGACTGCTGATAGTATTTTGCTTTATGCACTTGAAAAACCTATTTTTGTAGTGGATGCTTATACAAAAAGGATACTTTATCGTCATAAAATTATATCTTCGAGTAAAGATGATTATGAGGATATTCAGAAGCTTTTTATGGAAAATTTAGAAACTGATGTAGCACTTTTTAATGAATTCCATGCTCAAATCGTTAACATAGGGAAAAATTATTGTAAAAGAGAACCAAAATGTGAACTTTGTCCCTTAAAGGATTTTAATCTAAAAAGATAATTTGAAATAAAAAGAGCCCTTTTTATAAGGGCTCTTAAATCCATAAGCAATAGATAAATATTATTTCATAAAGCTTGGTATAAAAAGAGAAATTTGAGGAAAGGCAATTAGAATTGCAGTACCAACCACCAGGGTTGCTAAAAAGGGAAGAGCCCCTTTAAAGATTACCTCAAGCGGGACATCTTTCGCAACTCCATTTACCACATAAACATTTACTCCAACTGGTGGACTGATAACTCCCATTTGAGTTACAAGGACGATAATAACGCCAAACCATATAGGATTATATCCAAGTTGTTTAACCACAGGATAAAAGATTGGCACTGTAAGCATTATAAGCGCTAACGCATCAATAAAACAACCGCCAATAAGATAGACAAGGACAATGAACCCAATAATTGCATAAGGGGGAAGAGGTAAGGAAGCAGTCCATCTTGCTAAGTCAAAAGGGATCCTTGTAACGGCTAAAAAATGACCAAATATCGTTGCACCTGCAACGATTACCATTACCATACATGATATTCTTGTGGTTTCAAAGAGTGACTGTACAAAGCCTTTCCAAGTAAGCTGCCTTCGTATCAAAGCAAGGAGTATGGAGCCTCCTGCACCTATAGCACCTGCTTCTGTTGGTGTAAAGAAACCGACAAACAATCCTCCCATAACCAAAACAAATAGTATTAAAGTCTCCACAAGCCCAGACAAAGAAAGAATTTTTTCTCTGAAACTTACAGGAGGACCTTTTGGACCCAATTTAGGATTGATCTTTGTCCATAAAGCTATTGTAACCATAAATAAAAAAGCAAGCAAAATTCCAGGGAGAATACCAGCAGCAAAAAGTTTTCCAATAGATTCTTCAACCATAATACCATAGACAATAAAGATTACACTCGGTGGGATAAGTATTCCAAGACTTCCACCTGCAGAAACAACCCCTGTTGATAAGATATCTTGATAATTATATCTCTTCATTTCAGGCAATGCTACCGTTGCCATGGTTGCTGCTGTTGCGTTCGTTGAACCACAAATAGCAGCAAAGCCAGCACAAGCACCTACTGTAGCCATTGCGAGCCCACCAGGCATATGGCCTAAAAATTTGTATGCAGAATCATAAAGTTTTCTGCTAATTCCTGCATGGAACGCAATTTGTCCCATTAAAACGAAAAGAGGAATAACAGTTAAACTATAAGAGGAAAAGATTGTGTAAACATCCTTAGCAACAAGGTTAAGAGCTGCAGAAAAATTAACAATATAGGAAAAGCCTAAAAAACCCAAAAGTGCCATTACAAAACCTACTGGCATCCTTGAGAAAAGCATAATAATTAGAACAACAAGCCCTATAATTCCAGTCAAGTGTGGATTCATTTCTAATCTCCCTTTATTTTAGCTATTGCGCTGAAGAAATTGATCAAAAGGACTAAACAGACAGCAAATGACGATAAAGCTAAACCATAGATAAAAGGATATAATGGGATTTGTCTTGTAAGAGATACCTCACCAGCTTTGTACATATCATTACCATAAATTATCAACTCTCTTGTTAAAATCCCAAAAAGAAATATACCTAAAATAGAGGTAATACTATCAATAATTCCTTGAGCCTTTTTTGATAGTTTTTGAACTAAAAATTCTACTGCTACATGTCCTTTTTCAACAGTGGTTTGAGCCATTGCAAATCCAGCAGCTACAGCACCCATAAAAGCTACCATATCAACAGATCCCAAAATAGGATGTTTAAATAATCTTAA
>JAFDIG010000279.1 GCA_019308145.1 Deltaproteobacteria bacterium
TACAATATCAACTGGTTCAATAGGATTAGATCTTGCTTTGGGCGTTGGTGGTCTTCCGAGAGGAAGGGTAATAGAGATATTTGGGCCTGAATCATCAGGCAAAACCACTTTAGCACTTCATGTAGTAGCAGAGGCTCAAAAAGAAGGTGGAATCGCTGCTTTTATTGACGCAGAACATGCCTTAGATCTTCATTATGCAAAAAAATTAGGGGTAAATACCGATGATCTTTTGGTTTCTCAACCTGATTCAGGGGAACAAGCATTAGAAATTGCAGAGATACTTGTAAGAAGCGGTGCAATTGATGTTTTGGTCGTTGATTCAGTTGCTGCTCTCGTTCCAAGGGCTGAGATTGAAGGTGAAATGGGTGATACCCATATGGGTTTACAGGCCAGGCTTATGTCTCAAGCAATGCGTAAACTCACAGGAACAATTAGTAAATCAAAAAGTATTGTGATATTTATTAACCAGATCCGTATGAAAATAGGCATAATGTTTGGAAATCCTGAAACTACTACTGGCGGCAATGCTCTTAAATTTTATTCTTCCGTAAGGTTAGATATTAGAAAACTTGGATCTATAAAAAAGGGAACAGATGTAATAGGAAGCCGCACACGTGTTAAAGTTGTTAAAAACAAAGTAGCACCTCCTTTTAAAGAGGTGGAATTTGATCTTATTTATGGAGAGGGGATCTCTCAAGAAGGGGAATTGTTAGATTTAGGTGTGGAGACTAAAGTTATTGAAAAATCAGGAATATGGTTTTCTTTTGATGATCAGAGATTAGGCCAAGGTAGAGAAAATGCTAAACAATTTTTAAAGGAAAATCCTGATCTTGCAAAGGAAGTTAAAAAGAGAATTCTTGAAAAATTTGGCCTAAAGAAAACCACCTCAACAAAGGAGGAAAAATAAAATGGATATAAATGAAATACTTCTTACCGCATTAAATAAGTTTGCATCAGATATCCATCTTAAGGTAGGACTTCCACCTATCTTGAGGATTCATGGTAATTTAGTCCCATTAAAAACATTGCCACCACTTGATAATAAAACAATATCAGACTTTGCAATGCAATTAACAAATGATTTACAGAGAGAAAAATTAAAAAAATTCAAAGAGGTTGATCTTGGTTATGGTGTCTCTGGACTGGGTAGGTTTAGAGTAAATATCTTTCAGCAAAGAGGAACATTAGCTATTGCCTTAAGGGTTATACCTGTGGGAATAAAAAGTATAGAGGAGTTGCATCTCCCAAAAATAATAGAAAAACTCTCCCTTGAACAGCGTGGATTGATCCTTTGTACAGGGGTAACAGGAAGTGGAAAATCTACTACTTTAGCTGCTATGGTCGACTATATAAATAATCACCGAAAATGTCATGTTATTACTATTGAAGATCCTATTGAATATCTACATAAAGATAAGATGTCTATGATAAATCAGAGGGAAATCGGTTTTGATACTCTATCCTTTGCGAGTGCACTTAAAAGTGCACTACGTCAAGACCCTGATGTTATACTAGTTGGAGAAATGAGAGATTTTGAAACAATCGAAACTGCTCTTGTTGCTGCTGAAACAGGGCATTTGGTCCTTTCTACTTTGCATACCTTAGATGCTGTGGAATCAATAAATAGAATTATATCAGTTTTCCCACCTTATCAACATAAACAGGTAAGACTCCAATTAGCTGGTGTACTTAAAGGTGTTATATCTCAACGTTTGGTTCCAAGAGGTGATGGTATCGGCCGAGTCCCAGCAGTTGAAATAATGGTCTCAACTGCTAGGGTTAGGGAATGTATCATTGAAAAAGAAAAAACAAGAGAGATTTACGATGCAATATCAAAAGGTTATGTTTCATATGGAATGCAATCCTTTGATCAATCTTTAATGCAGTTATTATCCAACAATTTGATAACTTATGAAGAGGCTTTAAGGCAAAGTAGTAATCCTGATGACTTTGCTTTAAGGGTAAAGGGGATCTTATCAACCAGTGATATCTCATTTGAAGATTTTATGGCAAAAACAATTGAAGATGAAGAAGGCGAAACAATAGAAAAAGATGACAAAATTGATAGATTTTAAGAGGTCTATACAATATGATCACAAGTAACGAGATAAGAGAAAGGTTCCTTAAGTTCTTTGAAAGAAATGGACATAGAATTGTAAGAAGCTCATCATTAGTTCCTGCGGATGATCCTACTCTTCTTTTTACTAACGCTGGTATGGTGCAGTTCAAAAGCCTCTTTTTGCAAGAAGAGAAAAGGGATTATAAAAGAGCAACCACCTCACAAAAATGTTTAAGGGTTAGCGGAAAACATAATGATCTTGAAAATGTTGGCTTTACAAGCAGACACCACACCTTTTTTGAAATGCTCGGTAATTTCTCTTTTGGGGATTATTTTAAAAAAGAAGCTATTGAGTTTGCTTGGGAGTTTTTAACTAAAGAAATATCTCTTCCTAAAGATAAGCTTTGGATAACAATCTTTAAAGATGATGATGAAGCATATAAGATCTGGCATGATCATATAGGTATAAAAGATGAAAGAATAGTAAGGATGGGTGAAAAGGATAACTTCTGGGCAATGGGAGAAACAGGACCTTGTGGACCTTGTTCTGAAATCATAATCGACCAAGGAGAAGGTATAGGATGTGGCAGAGATGATTGTTCTATCTATTGCGATTGCGATCGTTATCTTGAACTTTGGAATCTTGTCTTTATGCAGTTTAACCGTAAGGAAGACGGAACAGTGGAACCTCTTCCTGCACCAAGTATTGACACAGGAATGGGGCTTGAAAGATTGGCAGCAGTTTTGCAGGGTGGCACAAGCAACTATGATACCGATCTATTCACCCCTATATTTGCACATTTAGAAGAGATATCAGAAAAAAGATATAAAGAAAACCAAAAAGATGATATTGCTATGCGGGTTATTGCAGATCATGTAAGGGCTTCAACCTTTTTGGTTGGAGATGGTGTCTTGCCAAGCAATGAGGGTAGAGGATATGTTTTAAGAAGGATAATGAGGCGTGCTTTACGATATGGAAGAACCTTAGGAATAAATAAACCTTTCTTATATAGATTGTCAGGCACAGTTGTTGATATAATGAAAGAGCCTTATCCAGAATTAATAGGGGCACGAAATTTTATTGCTTCTGTACTTATGAATGAAGA
>JAFDIG010000280.1 GCA_019308145.1 Deltaproteobacteria bacterium
GGCTGATGTTTTCTTGGATGCTGGTTATGA
This sequence comes from Deltaproteobacteria bacterium, assembly GCA_019308145.1. GTDB lineage: Bacteria > Desulfobacterota > JAFDIG01 > JAFDIG01 > JAFDIG01 > JAFDIG01. Next base: position 31 of record JAFDIG010000280.1, read on the forward strand.
TGTAAAAAAGAGTGAAGTGCATGGTATGGCACAAAGAGGGGGAAGTGTTACAAGCCATGTTAGATTTGGCGAAAAGGTTGCATCCCCTATTATTCCAGAAGGTGAAGCTGATATCCTTTTTTGCTCTGAAAAACTTGAGGTATTTAGATGGTTAGCCTATTGTAATGAGAATACAAAGCTGATTATCAATAGTACTGAAATCTATCCCCCTCTTGTAAACCTTGGGGAAATGGAATACCCAAAAAATATCGAAAAAGCAATAAATTCCAAATTTAAAAATAGTTACTTTATAGAAGCAACAAAACTCGCAAAAGAAGCTGGTGACGCAAGAGCTGCTAATGTTGTAATGCTTGGGGTTACATCAAAATTCCTCCCTATTGATGAAGAGATCTGGATGAGAAACATCTTGGCAAAGCTACCTAAAAAAATACATGAATTAAACAAAATAGCATTTAAAAAAGGAAGAGAAGCTGTTTAAGTATTTTCTTTCATTTTATTTAAAAAGGGCCGACTATATAGTCGGCCCTTTTAATCTGATGATAAATTTTTCATTTTTTGCTTTATGAAGTCAACCCCCACAAATCATTCTATTATATATTTATAATAAACTAAAACCTTCCCTTTTTTTAATTTTTTCCCTTTTTTAATATGATTATATTTTATCAATTCTTTTGTTGAGACATTGAGCTTTGAGGCAATAGAGTAAAGAGTATCCCCTGATTTAACCCTATAATAATGTTTTTTCCCTTTTTTTCTCTTTAATTTAATTATCTTTTTATAATTTTTAATAAATTTATCTAAATCCCCAGGAGGAATTCTCAATAGCTGTTTTCCAGCAGGAAGATAGTAACCCCTTATCTGAGGGTTTAGTTCCTTGATATTTTTAAAATATGTGTTAGCAGCTTCTGCTATTAATCTTAAATGTATAGGATATTTTACCTTTATAACGATAGTCTGAAACTTTAAGGGTGGGTAAAAATCAGCCTCATCAATAATAAAACCATATTTTTCTGGATTTGAAAGTATTAACTTGATAGCAGCTATTCTAAATATATATCTCTCTGTTTCCCTTGGTAAATAAAGATTAAAATAATTATTTACACCCTGCTCTTTCATCTCTTTAGATAATCTTTCTTCTCCACAATTATAAGCTGCCATAGCAAGAATCCAACTTCCAAATTGATCGTAAAGTTCCCTTAGATAGGCAAGAGCACCTTCGGTTGCTTTAAAAAAATCAAATCTTTCATCAATATTTCTATTTTTTGTTAACCCATATCTTTTGCTTGTTTCAGGGATAAATTGCCAGGTTCCAGCTGCTCCTTTCCGAGAAACAGCATCATTTCTTAAAGAGCTCTCCACAACAGGTATATATTTAAGATCATCGGGCATCTCTTCTTCTTTTAATCTTTCTTCAATGTAAGGAAAAAACTTTTTGCTCCTTTTTAACCATAGAATGATTTGAGCTTCATTTCCTAAAAATAGCAAAAATTCAAGATCAAGCCTTTCATAGATTTCTGGTCGCTCAATTGGTATCTTTTCCCCGCATAACTCAACATTTTTAGGAAGACGATATTTAAGTAAAGGGGTTATATTATCCTTTAAATCTTGTTCTGAATAAAGAGGAGATACGAAAATAGATAAAAATAGTATAAAGAAAATAAACGTTGTTACTATTCTTATAATATTTATCCCTTTAAATCTATTCTCTCTCATTTTTTATCACCTTTAAAAGAAAATCTAATGATTTTAATTTTTTTCCAATTATAGACTCAATAAAAGAAGGAAGAATATTTTTGCTCTCCATTATTGCCATCTTTGAAAAGGAAAGTCTAAAAAGAGCAGATGTAGGGGCACTTTGTGCAAAAAGAAGGCTTTTTATTGTTCCATGAGAAATCGAAAAGACTTTTTCTCTTTGTTTAATACAATTGCTACAAATGAGCCCTCCTAAAGATGGAGCGAAAAATAGTTTTTCTGTTTTAAAGGCATTACGGCTACACCTTATACATTTTTTTAATTCAATTTCATAGCCAGCAAGAGAAAGAAGTCGTGTTTCAAATATCCTAAGGATTTCTTCGTTAGGGTCTTTACTATCTATCTCTTTAAAGGAGATAAGCAAAAGGTCAAAGATTTTAGGGTAAGCCTGTTTTTCTGGTAACATCTCGTTAACTAACTCTAAAATATAGCTTGCATATGCAAATTTTATCAGATCTTCACGTAAATGATAAAAAGGGTTGATAATTTCTGTTTGATCTACACTGGCAAGAAATGCATCACTTTTTTCTGAAAAGTGAATGGTGAGATGAACAAAGGGCTCAAGGGCACCAGAAAAACGTTTCCTACTCTTTTGAGCTCCTTTTGCAATAGTCTTTAATTTACCATAATCAAGGCTAAAAAAGGTTACTATTTTATCAATTTCACCATAAGGGATTTTATTTATCACTATAGCCTGACTTTTTTTTAAAATGGGCATTTCTATCCAGCAAGAAGATATTTAAGGAAAAAAGTGGCACAACCAAAGTAAATGAGAATACCTGTTATATCATTTGCAGTTGTTACAAAGGGGCCAGAAGCAATAGCAGGATCGATCTTGATTTTATGAAAAAAAGCAGGAACCATTGCTCCCATAGTTGCAGCGACTGTCATAGCAACAGTCATAGATATACCAACAACAATGCCTAAAATAAAATTATGATGCCATATATAACCAATAAACCCTACAACTAACCCACAGGTAAGCCCCATTAAAAAACCTACCCGAACCTCCCTAAAAAGGACACGATATATCTTGCTATAATCGATCTTTCCTATTGCTATACCTCTAACAACAATAGATGAAGACTGAGTTCCAACATTTCCTCCCATCCCTGTAATCACTGGAACAAAGGTAACAAGAGCAAGCACCTCTTTTAGGGTAATTTTAAAAAGCCACATAAGATAACCTGTTAACAATCCACCTAATAGATTAGTGATAAGCCAAGGCAATCTGAATCGTGAAGCCTTAAAAATATTATCAAGATATGAATATTCCTCTTCTACGGTTCCAGCCATCTTCATGATATCTTCTGTAGCCTCAGATCTTATTACATCAATTACATCATCAACTGTAATAATTCCAACCCAACTAAATGATTCTTGTCATCAACAACTGGAACAGCAAGAATATTATATTTCTCTACAATTCTTGCTACCTCCTCCTGATCCATATCAGTGGTAACACTTATAACATCAGGAATCATTATATCCTTTAAGGTAAGATATGGTGGTGCAATTATAAGCTGTCTTAAAGAGACTACCCCTACCAGATGATTCCTTTCATCAACAACGTATAGATAAAAAACCATCTCAGCATCTGCTGCTTTGCGGACAGCAGATATGGCATCCTGAACGGTTGTATCTTCTCGCAATGCAAAAAAGTTAGGATTCATAATTCTACCTGCTGTATCAGCAGGATGTTGAAGCAACTCTTCAACGTCTTCTGAATCCTCTTTTTTTATAGCAAGAAGAATCCGCTCAGATAGATCCGCTGGAAGCGAACTCAATAAGTCAGCTAAATCATCTGAAGACATAGCCTGAAGGATTTCACTTAACCTTTCATTTTCTAAACTCTTGACTATGTTAGCAACTATTGATGAATCAAGTTCGCTTAAGACATCTGCTGCCACCTCTGGAGATTTGATTAGATTGAAAAGATTTTTATATTCATATTCTGTTAGATTGCCAAAGATCTGTGCAATATCAGCAGGATGAGTTTTATTTATAATCTTTGTTAGATTTGGAATAGCTTTCCGCCTAAGCAACCTTTTTATTGTATCCTGCAAAATTAGTATCTTGTGATCCATTATGACACCCTTTATCTCCTTTGCAAGCCAAACTCTATTATCTCTACACCTTCTGGAGCTTGAAAAACAAAGAGATCATTTGGCAAGGGAACATTCAATTTTATATTGAAAAATTTTACTATTATTAAGTTATCCATATTATCATGAATTTCAAGCCTATTTATTAGAAATGTTTGCTTATCCACATCTGCTATTATAAAATTTATTCGTTGATCCTTTTTTTTAGGTATAAGTTTTAATTTTAGCAGTTCTTTACTTAAAGGAGAACTTTTTTCTTCCTCAATATTAAATATATCTCTTATTTTTTTCATGCCAGTAAGAAATAAAAAAGCAACATTAGAACCAAAGAAACGAGATGTTCTCCCAACAAATACCTGTCTTTCTTTTTCATTGTAATACCATACCTTCTTCCCATTACTAATAAATTGATCTTTAGTAGGTTTTAAATAATCCCATCTAATCTTATTATCGTTAGAAAAATAGACTTTTCCATAAAAATGTGATCTTCTTTCCATACTTTTTATATAATTTTCTTGGGAAAAATCAGCAACAAAATTTTCTATTTTGTCATACCGCTTTTGAATCTTTTTAACAAACTTATCAACCTTAGCCCCTAAAAGAAAGAAAGAAAATATAATAACAAAAAAAAGTGGTA
>JAFDIG010000017.1 GCA_019308145.1 Deltaproteobacteria bacterium
TAAGCTATTTTATGCCTCATATACATGCTAAAGGCACTGACTATAGAGAAGAAACAGTACCTGAAAGAGAAACAGTTTTAAGTTATGGGGGTAAGATTAAAATAGTTGGAGATCCTAAACAGCACTCTACAACAGATTTTATCAAAAGGATTAAGAATACCTTTTTTAATTTTTAATATTGCAAAAATAAGTAATGAAAATTCTTATAGTAAAATTAGGATCAATAGGGGATGTTGTTAATACAATCCCCCTTTTTAATATATTAAGAGAATCACTTACTGATTCTTTTATTGCCTGGGCGATTGAGCCAAAGGCTTATCCTATTATTAAAAATATCGACCTGTTAGATAAGATAATTATCTTTGATCGTTATCATTGCCTGAAATCTCTACCAGCTTTTATTTTTAGATTAAAAAAGGAGAGGTTTGATATAGTTTTGGATCTCCAGCGAATTTTAAAAAGCGGCTTTTTTACCTTCCTATCAAGGGCAAAAAGGAGAATCGGTTTTGATAAGGATAGATGCAAGGAGTTTTCATGGATTTGGACTAATGAAAGGATACCAGCATCTGATCCAGAAAAGCATATGGTTGAACAATATCTTGAATTTGCCCGGTATTTAAATATTACAAATTCAAAAGTGAGATGGGATGTTGATATTTCAAGAGGAGAAGAGCCAAAATTAAAGAAGTTTTTCTTTGGTTTTTATGAAAAACCTATAGCAATAAATATTGGGGCAAGTAAGCCAGCTAATAGATGGTTTCCTGAAAGTTTTGCTTCTCTAATTGATATTCTTCAAAATGATTACCATATACCTGTTATTTTAACCGGAGGTCCTGAGGATGAAAAATTTGCAAGAATAATAAAAGAGAGAACAAAATCAAAGTTTATCGATCTAGTAGGAAAGACAAGCTTAAATTTTTTAGCAGGTATTTTTAAAGGTTGTAGACTTTTTATTGGATGTGATACAGGACCAATGCATATTGCAGTTGCTATGGGCTCTCCTGTTGTCTCTCTTTTTGGTGCTTCTAATCCAAGAAGGACTGGTCCATATGGCTATTTGGATCTTGTGGTTAGAAAAGAGATAGATTGTTCCCCTTGTAACAAAAAAAAATGTCCAACAAGAGATTGTATGAGGTTAATAAAACCTTCTGATGTCCTTGAGAAGGTGGATAAAGTTTTAAATAATAAAAGAAATAATCACAATATAAATGAATTCTTATAAAAACATTTTTGATAATATATAAAAAGTAATTTTTTGAGATAATAGATGCTAAAATTGAGCGTAATCATTGTTAGTTATAATACCAAGGAATTGTTAAAAAATTGCCTTAATTCTTTAAAACAAGCAACCAAGAATATCTCCCATGAAATTATAGTCGTAGATAACGGATCAATAGACGATACTATTTCTATGATTAATTCATTTTTCCCAGAGATAATTCTAATTGCAAATAAAGAAAATAAGGGATTTGCTTCTGCATGTAATCAGGGATTGCTTATGATGAATGGTGAATATGCTCTTTTTTTAAATAGCGATCTTTTGCTTTTTGAAGATACTATAGATAAACTGATTAATTTTATGGATAATAATGCAGAGGCAGCAATAGCAGGTGCTCAGCTTTTAAACCCAGATGGTTCAAAACAAAACTCTATAGATCTTTTTCCATCACTTTTAACAGAGCTTTTTAATAAATCTTTGTTAAAATTTTTAATGAAAAAAAAGTATCCAAGCAAAAGATCAGGTATTGATCATCCTATTGTTGTGGAATCATTAGTTGGTGCATGTATGATGGTTCGTAAAAATGTATTAGACAACATTGGTTTTTTTGATGAGGATTATTTTTTTTATATGGAAGAAACTGATTTATGTTACAGGATAAAAAAGGCGAATTTAAAGGTTTATTTCGTTCCAGATGCATTTGTAGTCCATTTTCAAGGGAAAAGTGTCAAGAAAACCCCTAAGAAAGGAAAGGTTGAGTATTATCGGTCACGGTATATATTTTTTAGGAAGAATAGGGGTTTTTATCCCTATATTCTGTTAAAACTTGGGTTAATAATAAAGTTGAGCTTTGAGATTTTGTTACAAGGAGCAGGGGTTTTCCTTACATTAGGGTTAAATAGTAAAGTTAGAAGAAGATTTTTTATTACTATTTATCTTTTTTTATGGCATATATTCCTTTGTCCTGAAGGTTGGGGATTAAATGGCAAATAAACTTTCTGTGTATATTATAACTAAAGATTGTGAGGATACTATCAGGGCATGTTTAGAGAGTGTAAAATGGGTTGATGAGATAGTGATAGTTGATTCAGGAAGCAAAGATAATACCATAAAAATTGCAAAAGAATATACATCTAAAATTTATATTAGAGAGTGGCCAGGTTTTAGAGTCCAATATCAATATGCACAAGATCATACTGATAATTTATGGGTTTTTTTTATAGATTCTGATGAAGAGTTATCATCAGAGCTCATAGATGAGATCAAATCTGTAATGACACAAGATGAGATCCCTTATGATGCTTTTAAGATAAAAAGATTGAACTTTTTTCTTGGCAGATGGATCAGGTTTGGTGGATGGGGTTCAGATGAAGTGATTAGGCTTTATAGAAAAGACAAGGGCAGGTGGGAAGGCGGTGGTTTAGGGGGATTGCATGCGTTGGTTAAAGTTAAAGGAAGGGTAGGAAAATTAAAACATCATATTTTACATTATCCATATAAAGATCTTTCAGAACAGATGAAAACAATAGAAGATTATTCTACTACCGCTGCTTTAGATATGCAGGATACATCCAAATCATTAGCAATATTTAAAATGGTTTTTCACCCTTTTTTTAGATTTTTAAAGGAGTATATTTTTAAACAAGGATTTAGGGATGGTATTCCAGGTTTAATTATTGCTGTGATGACCATGTTTTATGTTTTTGTCAAATATGCAAAAGTGTGGGAGATAAAGATGGGTTTTAAAGAAAATAGCATAATAAGGGTAAAAGATAAAAACTTTGATAAAAAGATTAAAGTGAAATGAAGATAGCACTTTCCATTGAATATTTTATAGAAAAGAGAGGAGGAGCTGAAAGATACCTTGTTGATCTTGCACATAGATTAAAAAAACATGGGCATGAGGTTCATCTTTTCTCAAAGAAGTTTGATCCTGAGCTTTCTAAACTTTTTTATGCTCATCCTGTTAAAAATTTGGCCTTTCCTAGTTTTTTATCAAGGCTTTTTTTTGCCTATCATCACAAAAAAATGATTGGAGTTGATGATTTTGATGTAATATTAGGGGTAGGTGGGACTTTAGTTGCTAATTTTGTTCAGCTTCATGGAGGGGTACATAATTCATGGCTAATAAAAGATGCCAACAGCTATCCTTTTCCACTCAATATTTGGAAGCTGATAGAAAGAAGAATAAATCCCAAACAAGTAATAAACGGGTGGATGGAAAAGAAGTTAACAAAAAATTATAAAGTAAAAAGGATTATCGCAATATCTGATATGGTAAAAAAGGATCTTATAAGGTTTTATAAAATTCCTGAAGAAAAGATCGATGTTATATATAATGGTGTTGATATTAACCGTTTTCACCCTACAATGAGAGTTTTTAGGGAAGAGGTAAGGAATAGATATAATATTCCATTGGAGAAATTTTTGATAATCTTTATGGCCAATAATTTCAGGTTAAAAGGGCTGAAATATCTTTTGCTCGCTATCGGCGAGTTATCAAGAGAAGGAGAGGATATATATTTGTTCGTGGTAGGGAAGGGCAAAGTAGAAAGATATAAAAGATTTGCAAAGAAGATAGGGATAAAGGAGAGAATAATTTTTACAGGGAATATAACAGATCCTGAAAAGGTTTTGGCTGCAGCAGATATTCTGGTACATCCCACTTTTTATGATGCCTGTTCATTAACTGTTATTGAGGCTATGGCCTCGGGTATCCCTGTGATTACAACTAAATATAATGGTGCATCAGGATTAATTACAGATGGTAAAGAAGGTTTTGTTATAGATTCCCCTAAGGATATATCTCAATTAAAACAGAAAATAAGATATTTTTTTGATATTGAAAAAAGGATTTCCTCTGGGAATATGGCAAGAAAAAAGGCAGAATCTCTTTCCATTGATATCAATTGTAAGAAAATAATGGAGCTTTTCCAAAGATGGCTATAAAGGTGCTCTTCCTTATCCAAGGATTTGAGGTGGCAAGTTCTCGATATAGAGTGCTTCAATATATACCATACTTAGAAAAAAAAGATATCTTAGCCACTGTTGTTCCTTTTCCTAAAACAATCCTTGATAAGATAAATATTTACCCTAAAATATCTAAATTTGACATTTTATTTCTTCATCGTAAAAGGCTTCCTTTTTTTGAGCATCTTTATGTGAGAAGAAAAGCAAAAAAGATTATTTATGACTTTGATGATGCAGTTATGGTAAGAAATTCTACAAGAGAAAATCCTTACTCTATTACCAGGTTTAGAAGATTTGTTCGTACTGTAAAAGATTCTGATTATATATTTGCAGGGAATAGATTTTTAATGGAACAGGCTAAGAAGTATAATCCAAATGTAATGGTACTTCCAACATCAATTGATCTTAATAATTATCCTTTAAAGAATTGGAAAATAAGATCCGATAATATTATTATTGGTTGGATTGGTGATACAGGGTCCTTGCATTATTTGGAAAAACTTGCGCCTGTTTTTGAAAAGCTCGCTTATTTTGATAAAAATATAAGATTGAAGATCGTTTGTAGCCATTTTTTTGATCTTAAAGAAATGAAAGTGATAAAATCTTTGTGGTCTTCTGAAACAGAGATAAAGGATCTCCTTTCGTTTGATATAGGCATCATGCCCCTTGTGGAGGATATCTGGTCAGAAGGGAAGTGCGGCTTTAAGATCATTCAATATATGGGAGTTGGACTTCCTGTTGTATGCTCACCAATTGGTGTAAACAAGGAGCTTGTTAAAGAAGGAGTTAATGGATTTTTTGCTAAAGATGAACAACAATGGATTGATAAAATCATGATATTGGCAAAGGATATTGATTTAAGAGCAAAAATGGGAAAAGAAGGAAGGAAAAGAATAGAGGAGAATTATTCTGTTCAGGCAAATGAACCAAAGTTTTATCAGATTCTTAAAGATTTAATTAATGGGCAAAAAAATAAAATTTAAAAAAAAAGTAATAAAAAAAGGAAATTCTTCATTTATATTTTTATTACTCCATGAAACAGATGAATCTATTATTAATTCATTCTTGGATCTATTGTCATCATTTTCTAAAAAGGGAAACCGCTCTTCTTTCATTTACAAAATTCCTAAAAAGGGAGAATTTTTCATAAAATCTTACACCTCTTCTTGTTTTTTTAATGGAATTAAAAATATCTTTTATCCTCCGCGCGGCATAAAAGAGTTTTTTCTTCTCTCCTCTTTAAAAAATAAAAGAGATTTTATCATTTCCCCTACCATGTTAATTATAAGGAAAAGGATGAAGCTTCCTTTTGATTATTGGATAGTTTTCCCCTTTGCAAAGGATACGATAACTTTCTCTGATTTTTTAAAAGTAAGTAACGTTAAACAAAAAAGAGATGCACTTTTATCTTTAATTATGATTGTTAAAAGTATGCATGATATGGGGATCTTTCATGCTGATCTTCATCCTGAAAATTTTTTGATTGACCTTAATAACAATGAAAGGCTCTATATTGTTGATTTTCATCGTGCAAAAATAAAAGATAAACTTAATGATAATCTAAGGTTAAAGGATATAGCAAGACTGGCTATCTCAATAGAAGAATATTTAAATTTATATGAATTAGCTCATATGGTTTCTGCTTATTATGGCAAAAAGATAGATAATCAGTTAAAGCAGTTGCTTTTAATGATAAAGAGGGAAAAGGAGATTTTACTAAAGCGACATCTTAAACGTTTTCTTTCACCAAAATATGGAGTTAATTTTTTAAGAGAAAATAAGTGGCGATTTTTTTATCTTGATAATATTTCAGTAGGGGATGTAAGGAACTGGATAGAAAAAGAACCAGAAAATTTAATAAAAGATGATAAAAAAACCAAGATATATTTAAAAAGTAACGGTAAAGATGTTTGTATAAAACGTTTCAAATTAATAGGTTTTTTTAGATTTTTTAAAATGATATTAAATTCACGGGCAAAAAAAAATTGGTTTAATGGCTGGGGACTAATTAAGCGGGGAGTAAATGCTCCCTCTCCATTGGCTTTTGGAGAAAAAGGTAAGCTTTTATCCAAAGAATCTATTTTTATAATGGAAGATCTCTCTCATTTTCCAAAACTTGACCATTATATAGCTAAAAAGTTTCAAAGCAAAGGTTTTACACTTAAGGAAAAAAGAGATTTTGTTAAAAGCTTTGCTTTTTTTATGAAAAAATTGATCTTTTGTTTAGATATTTATCATGCAGATTTAAAAACCTGTAATATTTTGGTTGAAGAAAAAAAAGAAGGAGATTGGAAATTCTGGCTTTTAGATTTTGACCGCATTAGATTTGGGAAAAAGGTTAGTAAAAGGAGAGTGATAAAAAACTTAGTGCAACTAAATAATTCAACCCCAAGAGTTTTTTCTCTTACTAACAGAATCCGTTTTATAAAGTATATGATAAAAGAGAAAACCTATTTAAAAGAAATATTTCAAAAAGTAAAGAAGATAAGTATCGAAAAACCTATTATCTATACAAGCCCAAAAGGGGATGTTATTGAGAGATGGTAAGGTGTTTTGCATAATTTTATAAATAAAGTTATAAAAATGTTTATAAATTTTTTTGCTATTATATATTGTAAATTAAAATTTTATGTTGTTTTAGCTCTCATCATAACCTAATCTTTTAGAAATCTCTTCGCCAGCCTTTAAAAGCTCAGGTAATATCTCTTCTTTAATTTTTTGCTCCGAAACCCTACAAGAAGGACTTGAAACAGCCAACCCTGCAACAACTTGACGGGTATAATCCCTTATAGGCACTGCAACACATCTGACGCCAATATCATATTCTTCATTATCTAATGCATATCCCTGTTTCCTTATTTGCTCAAGCTCTTTTTTGAATGTCTGTTCATCACTAATAGTATTTTCTGTAAACTTTTTTAGATTTTTGCAGACACCAAGTTTTTCTAACTCGGTTTCAGATTTGTAAGCTGCTATTACCTTTCCAATGGCTGAACAATAAATAGGGAATCGCCACCCAACCCTTGAGACAACCCTAACTATTTGGTTTGACTCAACAACATCAAGATAAATGGCTGAATTCATATGAGCAATACCTATATAAACATTTTCATTAACCTTTTTTGCAAGTTTTTCCATTACGGGCCTAGTCTGTCTCACTATTCCCATTTGCCTTATATATGTTTGGCCAAGCTCAAGACTTTTTAGTCCGAGGCGATAGTTTTCTGTTGTCTTATTTTGCTCTATGTATCCACGATTTTCCAAGGTTGCTAAAAGGCGAAAAACGTTATTTTTATGTAATTTTAACCTGCGTGCGAGTTCTGTAACACCAAGCTCTTTAACATCACCAGTAAACTCTTCAAGCAAATCGATAGCACGGTCCACTGATTTTATTATGTAGCTGGATTTACTTCTTTTTGCCATAACTTATCACCTGCTATTTTAATTTTTTTATTTGAGAAATTTTAATGTTTAAAAAATTTTTTTATAAAATAAAATATTATTTTCCATTTGTCAATCTTTAAAAGATATTTTAAAACAATTTTTAAGAGATAACTCTCTAAAAATAAAGTGGATTTTAAATTTAAAAGGAATAAAAATTTTTTTATAAAATGTTTTAGATAAAATAAACAATATTTTAATAAATATAAAACACTATTTTATAAAAATATAAAATAGTATTTATTTAGAGTTGTAATAATAACCTTCTGAATAATAAAAATTTAAAAAAATTATTGAATTATTCATATCTTACTCTATAATTAAATTTAATGATTCATAATTTTTTATTCTTTTCAAAATTATTTTTTACTCAAAAAGATGAAAGATCAACTAATTTTAAATAAAATGTTTTTTAGGCTAATAGAATTAATCAAAATGATTTAACCCATTTTGAAAACAAGTTTTTTATCATATAAAAAAAATAATGAAAAGAGTAAATCAACCAAACAAAGAAGACCAATTTTATGGGAAATTTAAGTTAACATTAAATAGTATACCCTGTGGGATAATTATATTAAATAAAAAGGACGAAGTCATCCTAATTAATCAAGAAGCTCTTGATATAATAGGGCTTAACCATAAAGTTTTAACACCACCTTTTAAAGCTTCAAAGGAGTTTCCAGAAGAATTGGTTAGAGCTTTTAGGGAATCATGTATTGAATATCAAGAGATTAAGGTTAATAATCATCTATTAACATTAAAAAGATTCAATTTTGAAGATCATGGAGTAAATTGGGTTCTTTATTTGTTAGAAAATCAAACAATTATAAAACAATTGTTAAAAGAGTTTGAGATTTTTAAAGAATATAGCCTGGATTTAGAGACAATATTTAATGAATCATTTGATGTAATATATGTAAGCGATGGTGACGGCAATACTCTTAGGGTAAGTTCAGCATGTGAGCGTTTATGGGGTGTAAAGGCAGAAGATCTTGTAGGAAGGAATGTTAGAGATTTAGAGAAAGAAGGGATATTTAACCCTTCCATTACACGGCTTGTGCTTGAAAAGCGACAAAAAGTATCTGCTTTTCAAACTACAAGAAATAATCGGCGCCTGTTTGTAGTAGGGACCCCAATTTTTAATGAAGAAGGTAATATAATTAGAGTGGTTAATGCTTCTCGTGATATAACAGAATTAAATATGCTACAAAAAGAGCTTGAAAACTTAAAACAGCTATCACAACGATATCAACAGGAATTATTAGAGCTTCGCAGCAAGGAATTTAGAAGTGGAAGAGTAGTATTTCGCAGCGATAACATGAAACAGTTGTTATCTTTTATTTATAGGATTGCTCCTGTTGATACTACTGTATTAATTACAGGAGAATCAGGAGTAGGGAAAGAGGTGATCGCTCGTGAGATTCATCGGCTTAGCGATCGAAAAAACAATCCATTTATTAAAATAAATTGTGGGACAATCCCAGAATCCCTTCTTGAGTCAGAACTTTTTGGTTATGAGAAAGGTGCTTTTACTGGGGCAAGAAGTCAAGGAAAGCCAGGACTGATAGAACTTGCAGATACTGGGACATTATTTTTAGATGAAATTGCTGAACTCTCTCTAGTATTACAAGGGAAATTACTACAGGTGATACAGGAAAAAGAATTTATACCTATTGGAGGAATAAATCCGATAAAGGTTAATGTTAGGATTTTAGCGGCTACAAACAAGAATTTAGTTTCGTTGGTAGAACAGGGTAAATTTAGAGAAGACATGTATTACCGTCTAAATGTTATATCTTTAACGATTCCTCCACTAAGAGATAGAATTGATGACATACTTCCTTTAGCTCAACATTTTCTACAAAGATTTAACAAAAGATATTTTCAGAATAAGAGGTTTTCGCCGAGAGTCCTTGATGCATTTGTTGCCTATTCGTGGCCAGGCAATGTTAGGGAACTTGAAAACACGGTTGAACGTTTGGTAGTAACAGTTGAATCACAATTAATAGAGTTAGAGCATCTCCCTGAAAATATATATCGAAATAATTACTTGGATCAAAGAGCAAGAATTGATTTTAAGGAAGTGATTCCACTTAAAGAAGCGATTGATTTAACAGAGGCAAAATTACTAACCCTTGCGATGAAACAGTATAAGACAACCATAGCAGCTGCCAAGGCTTTAAGAGTAAATCAATCAACAATTAGTCGAAAGCTTAAGAAAATCGGTTGGAATAAATAATTTTAAATATATATTATTCTTTTGAGCATATTCTGTTATGCAGTAATGCATAATATTTAACTTATTATTTTTTATAAGCTTTTTATTTTTAAATTTAAAAATAAACTCCCCAAGCACGATAAAATTTTGCAATTTTGCATAAAAAGAAATTTTGATCAGCTAAAAGATATTTGTAATTATTACTAATTCTATTTTTGGTATATTTATTGCTTATATTATTTTTGATATTTAATTATTATCTTTACTAAAGTAATAATTTCCAACTTTTCTCAAAATAATAAACCATAAATTATAAAGGAGGTTTAAAATGAGTGCTAAAAAATTTTTCTTCATGAATATTTTATTAGTATTAACCGTTTCTATTATTTTTCTATTTACTTCTATAGCTTTTGCTGGGAAAGTAATTAAGATAGGTGCGTCAATGTCTTTGACAGGAAAATATGCTCGTACAGGTGTTTACACCAAAAACGGTTATGAATTATGGGCTGAACAGATCAACGCAAGAGGTGGCTTATTAGGACAGAAGGTAAAGTTTGTAGTTTATGATGATCAGAGTGACCCTAAAAAAGCTGCTAAACTTTATGAAAAATTGATTACAAGTGATAAGGTTAATTTATTAATGGGTCCTTATTCTAGTGGTGTAACCTTTGCAGCATCAACTGTTACTGAAAAATACAAATTCCCAATGATTACAGCTGGTGCAACCTCAGAAGAGATTTGGAAAAGAGGTTATAAATATGTTTTTGGAACCGGCCCACACAATGAATTGTATTACGTAGGAGCTTTTGAAATAGCAAAAAAATGGGGGTTTAAAACCATTGGAATCATTAACGCAGACGACTTATTTCCTTCTTCTCTTGCAAAAGCAGTTCACAAACTTGCAAAAAAAAGTGGGATAAAGGAAATATTTAGTGAAGAATTTCCTAAAGGAGCTAAGGATTTCACCACAATTATTACCAAATTAAAGGCAAAGAATCCTGATATACTTTTTGGTGGTACATATCTACCTGATTCAGTGTTGATAGTAAGACAAATGAGAGAACAGAAATACTCCCCAAAGATGATAATTCTTTCAGTGGGGCCAAGTTTACCAGACTTTCAAAAATCTCTGGGAGCTGATGCAAATTATGTTATGTGTGAAAGTTTTTGGGAACCAGCAATAAACACTCCAGGTAATAAAGAGTTCACGGAAGCATATAAGAAAAAATTTGGTGCTGAACCTGAATATCATAGTGCCTGGGCTTATTCTGGATGCCAAGTTTTGGAAAAGGCTGTAAAGGAAGCTGGTTGTTTAGATAAAGAAAAAATACGTAAGGCATTAGCCAAGATAGAAGTTACTACTTTACTTCCTGGTGTTTATAAGGTTGATTCAACTGGCATGCAGATTGGTCAGATCTCAATGGTTGCTCAATGGCTTGATGGAAAAAGAGAGGTTGTTTGGCCAGATAAACATGCTACGAAAAAAGCGGTTCTTCCGGTTCCATCTTGGGATAAAAGGAAATAACAAAGTTTACATACATATAGGGAGGGGTGGTCTTCCCTCCCTTTCTCATTTTTAAAAATCTTTTGCCATTGAGGAGTAAGAGTGTGGAAATTAGCTTATCAATGTTTATTCAAAGTTTGGTAGGTGGTATTTTTCAAGGTTCAATTTATGCTTTGGTAGCTCTTGGTTTAACAATTGTCTTTGGTGTTATGCGTGTGCTCAATCTTGCTCACGGAACATTTGTAATGTTGGGCGCATATATGACTTTTTGGGCATATACTCTTTTTAAAATTGATCCACTTCTATCAATTATTTTAGTCTCTATGCCAGCATTATTTATATTAGGGTTAGCTATCCAACGCTGGTTAATTAGCCGATTATTTGTTATAGCACCAGAAGATTTTGAATTAATGAGCGCTATATTTTGCTTTGGATTGTCTAGCCTTTTTATTAATTTAGCTATTTATTTTTGGACTGCTGATTTCCGTTCTGTAAGGTATATTACTGATGCCTTAACTATAGGTGGTATAAGTTTTTCAAAGGTTCGTATTATTTCATTTGTTGTTGCAATAGCAATTACTTCAGCTGTTGCCCTTTTTCTTAAAAAAGCAAATCTTGGTATTGCTATACGAGCAACATCACAAAACCGAAACTCTGCGGAAATATGCGGTATTCCTACCAAAAGGATCTTTTTATTTGTATTTGGTTTAGGATGCGCTTTAGCTGCAGCAGGTGGTTCATTGCTATCTATCCAGTATGCAATTTATCCTCAGATAGGTGATGATTACACAACAAAAAGTTTCTGCATTATTATTCTTGGCGGTATGGGCTCATATTTAGGTGCATTTGCTGGAGGCTTAATATTAGGTCTAGCTGAAGCATTGTCATCTTTATTTATTGGGGCTAAATTCTCTGAAGCAGTTGCATTTTTAGCACTTATATTGATCTTGCTATTTAAACCAACCGGACTTTTTGGAAAGGAAGGGAGCTGATGAGTAGGAAAAATATTGTTTTAGGTATATTCATTATTATTGTATTATTCTTTTTTGCTTCTTTTCCTTTCTATGCGACAGGTTATGGTATTTCTTTTTTCATTACTCTTTTGATGTATTTTATTATAGCTCAAAGTTGGAATTTTCTATCTGGTTATACTGGTTATGTATCATTTGGACATGTAGCTTTTTTTGGCGCCGGAGCTTATGCGGCAGCAATCTTTATCACACGTTACAGTATACATTGGATTTTTGCGTCAATTTGTGGAGGATTAGTTGCTGCTTTACTAGCTCTTTTGATTGGCTGGCCTGCTCTTAGGTTACGGGGCCCATACTTTGCTATAGTAATGTTAGGTTTTGCTGGAGTGCTTAAAAATGTGGCAGTGTTATGGAAAAAGGTTACATTTGGTGGGATTGGAATATCTTTACCCCCTATGCTGAGCATGAAACCCGTATACTATTCTATGCTTATTGTTGCAATGGCTATTACGCTTTTAATTTATATTGTTACAAAAACAAAGTTTGGCCTTAGACTTATATCAATTCGTGAGGATGAAGTTGCTGCAACATCAATGGGTATTAATGCTACATTTTATAAAATTGTTACTTTTTTGATTAGTGCATTTTTTACTGGGATTGCAGGCGCAATATTTGCTTGGTATTCCAGTTTTATCGAGCCTGTTTCCACTTTTGACATCAAGATCTCCATAGAAGTAATTATCATGTCATTGTTAGGTGGCGCTGGTACTGTTGCAGGTCCATTATTTGGTGCTGCTATAATTGTATTGGGTGGCGAAATTTTTTGGACAAAATTTCCTTTACTCCATGAAGCGATTCTTGGCATTCTTATTGTTGTTGTTATATTGTTTTTACCAGAAGGTATTATGGGGTTATTTAAGAGGGATAAATATGAGGAAAAGAGGAACTTATTAATATGGATGTTCAAAAAGAAGTGATTTTACGACTAAATAAGCTTACAAAAAATTTTGGAGGATTGACAGCTGTTAACAATGTTTCCCTTGATATACATAGAGGGGTTATTCACGGACTTATAGGTCCTAATGGTTCTGGGAAGACAACTTTAATAAATACTGTTACTGGTATTTACAAAGCATCTGGTGGAAGTATTATTTTTAAAGATAAAGAAATTAAAGGCTTAAGGTCAAGGCTTATTTCTGAACTTGGGATATCTCGTACATTCCAAATTTCCAGGATATTTTCCAGGATGACTGTTTTAGAAAACCTTTTGGTGGTAGCTCCCAAAGGAGGGATAAAAGAAAACGTTGAGAAAGCTATGCAACTCTTAAAACAGGTCGGACTTGAAGAAAACTATAAAAAGATAGCTTCCTCGCTTCCTTATGGTCAAAGGAAATTACTTGAATTTGCTCGCGCAGTAATGACTGAACCAGAATTGATTTTTCTTGATGAACCTACGGCTGGGGTTACCCTTAAGCTTATTGAAAAAACAATAGAATTCATTCATTCTCTTAATAATAATGGAATGACCTTTGTGATCGTTGAACATAATATGAAAGTTATCATGAGTGTATGTGAAAGGATTTTTGTCCTTGAATATGGGAAGAAGATTGCTGAAGGAACGCCAAAAGAAGTACAGACTAATCCAGAGGTTATTCGCGCCTATCTTGGGGAGGAAAGAGATATATGAAAGATCTTGTTCTTACTGAAATTCATCTTCATTATGGGGCGGTGCATGCATTACATGGAATCTCAATAGAAGTTGAGCAAGGGGCAATAGTAACACTTATTGGGGCAAATGGTGCTGGTAAAACATCTACTGCAAATGCTGTTATAGGTTTACGGAAAGTATCTTCTGGGAAAATCATTTATCGTGGTAATGATATTACAAATATGCCAGCTCATAGGGTTAACCGAATGGGTATTGCTTTGGTCCCAGAAGGGCGACAATTATTTCCTCTTCTTACGGTTGAAGAAAATCTTCTTATGGGTGCTTATAGTCGCAAAGATAGAGATAATGTAAGGCAAGATTTGCAAAGGATGTTTAAAATTTTTCCTGTGCTTAGTGAACGAAAGAGACAACTTGCTCAATCCATGTCAGGAGGAGAGCAACAGATGTTAGCAATTGCAAGGGCTTTAATGGTTCGTCCCAAATTCCTCATATTGGATGAACCATCCCTTGGGCTTGCTCCATTGATCGTAAAAGATATTTTTAACATTATACATCAGATTAACCAGGAGGGCACAACAATACTTCTAATCGAGCAAAATGCTAATCTTGCCCTTGCTACAGCTGATTATGCCTATGTGCTTGACATGGGTTCAATTGTTCGCGAGGGTAAGCCTGCAATCCTTCGTTCTGACCCTGCTATAAAAGAAGCATACTTAGGAACCTAAAAGAAAAACAGGAAGTTTTGCTATGTCAAAGAAATTTAATCCTATAAATTTGACTTTACCTTTTTATGCTTTACCTAAAGATACAAACCAAGAAATTTTGACTCAGCAAGCAAGAGAACTTCTATTTCTTCTCGAGGAGATGGGAGTTTTCGACCAGCGTGAGTATGAACCAGCAAACAAATTTGCTTTTTCAGAGGTAAAAAAGGATGAATAGAAGGTCTTTGTTTGGTCTATCAGCGGTGAAAATTGGAAAGATGATTAAGGATAGAGAAGTTTCTCCTGTTGAAGTGGTCAACACATTTCTTGAGAGGATCTATTCTTATGATAATAAGATTAATTCATTTATACGAGTAATGGAAGGATCAGCTCTCTCCGCGGCAAAAAAGGCGGAAGATGAAATTATTAATGGTCATTGGCGTAGTCCATTACATGGTGTTCCTTTTGCTGCTAAAGATATTATTGATAAAAAAGGAGTCCCAACAACAGCTGGTAGTAAAATTTTGAATGATTATATTCCTACTGAAGATGCATATATAATAAAAAAGCTTAAAGATGCTGGAGCAATCCTTGTTGGTAAACTAAGCTTGCATGAGTTTGCTTTTGGTATCACAAGTCGAAATCCTCATTATGGCCCAACTCTCAACCCATGGGATCTCACAAAGATGTGTGGTGGATCAAGCAGTGGTTCAGCTGCTGCTTTATCCGCAGGTTTTGTTCCTCTAACCCTTGGAACTGATACTGGTGGTTCTATACGAATTCCAAGCGCTCTTTGCGGTACTATTGGCTTGAAACCAACTTATGGTCTTGTAAGTCTTAAAGGAATTTTGCCCTTGGCATGGTCACTTGATCATGTTGGTCCAATGTCCATGCA
>JAFDIG010000281.1 GCA_019308145.1 Deltaproteobacteria bacterium
TAAGGTGTTGGTTGAAAAATCAAATCGTGCTCTTTCAGCTAAAGACGGATTTACTTTCATTCCATCAAATATATCACCTTCAATTGCGCTATCCCATGATGCTACCATGGTTAAAGTGTCAAATGTATAAAGCAGTAAGGTTCCTCCATTATCGTATGTTTGCATATAGATATTTAAATTTAAAGATGGATCATTTCCTTTGTATATACCATCTGTAGAGCGAACAGAGGATACACTTGCAAATTTCTCCACATTATAGGTACTGGAAGTAGCTGTTGATAGATCATTTATGGTAAAGGTATTTGTATTAAAATTAAACTCTACTGTCTGGTTCACTGTTGGATTTACAGGGCTGCCTTCAAAGATACCTCCTACAACATTATCATCCCAGAATACCCCTATATATTCTGTATCAAATGTATAGATGATAAGTGTGCCTGTTGCATAGTTCTGGACATATATATCAAGATGATGAGTATAGCCAACATCCTTATATATACCATCGATATCAGTAGGTGTAGGCCCAAGTTGATACTCATATGCACCCATATCTACTATAGCGTTTCCATCACCATCGCCATCAACTATCCTTTGGTTTCCATCCAGATCAAGAGTTGGGATAGATGGTGCACTGTTATATCCTTGATCTATAACAGGAGAGCTCGCCTGCAAATGCAAATCAGTTGTGCTTACAAATGATGGATCAGTATCTAAGTTATCTCCTTGATGAAGAGTACCACTAAAATCAGATGTATCCATATCATGAAAATCATTATTATAAAGGTTTAAAGTGCCAGCTCCAGATAGGAGTATATCGTCCCCTGCAATAGCCGTATTTCCCCATATAATATTGTTGTATAGATTCATAGTTCCCGCAGAATCACCAAAATAAAGATAGGCACCACCACCTTCATTATCTGCTTGGTTATTTGTTATGGTATTATTTATAAAGTTTATAATCCCAGTATCTATCGATAACTCAACACCACTTCCATCAAGATCACTTTGGTTATTTGAAAAAACATTATTTATACAATTTACTATTCCATTGCCGGATATAATAAGTGCACCACCTCCAATCCCTGCCCCTATGTTATTAGTAAAAATGTTGTTTTCTACTGTTATAAGTCCACTATTAGTTAAAATAAAAGCACCTCCACCTGCGTAAATAAAACTAGGCACTAATGAATTGTTTGAAAAGGTATTGTGTGAAATAGTAATTGCGCCAGAATCAGTGGTAGCCATTGCTCCACCACCTATGAATGAATGATTTCCGTTAAATATACAATTTGTTATAGATACACTTCCTGTTGAGGTAGCAACATACAGGCCTCCTGCTAACCCTGTTGCTGATGTTGAATCACCATTTGTAAATGTAAGGTTTTGAATAGTAACATGCGTACCAGCTGTGTTATCGATATAAAGAACCATATCATTACCATTTCCATTTAAAATAGTTGTATCCTTGTTTGCCCCAATTATAGTAAGGGAGCGGTTATCAGTGCCTGTAAAGGTAAAATTTCCATAATATGTTCCTGTTTGAATGTTGATCGTATCATTATCCCCATTCCCTTGAGCCGTAGAAAGAGCTGTTGCCAAACCTGAGGCTGATGATACATTAAAGGTTGCTGCTTGTATTGCTCCTTTAATACAAAAAAATGTTAAAACAACAATAAAAAAAATAGATAATAGCCTTTTCACTTTTTGTCCTCCTTTTTCAATTTAAAATTGAATAAAATTTATACTATTAAAAAATAAAAAGTCAAGAGGAGTATAAGGAATCTCCTTTTGTTTTTAGGCTGAATATGTTAGCCTAAGGTTAATGAATTCATTTTTCAGTGTTAACTAATCAAGATCAGTTATTAAATCATTCAAAAGATCATATAAGGAGAAGGGATGAAAAGAGAATATAAATATGAAAAATTTATTCCTCAATGGTATAATATAACAACTAAGTTGATCGATGAAAATGTCGAAAGAGGATTAGGCAATAAAATAGCCATATATTACAAAAATAAAACCTACACCTATAAGGAAATCCAACAATTTATAAATAAGGTAGGTAATGCTTTACATATCTTAGGTGTTCATATGGAAGAACGAGTTATGTTAGTAATGTATGACTCTCCTGAAGCTGTAGCAAGTTTTTTTGCTGCTATTAAGATAGGTGCTATTCCAATAGCTGTAAATTATATGTATACTATGGATGACTATCGTTATCTTCTTAACAATAGTAGAGCACGCACTTTAATAGCACATGAAGATTTTATAGATGAGATTGAAGGATGGAGAGAAAAGTTTAGATACCTTGAAAATACTATAGTTGTGGATAGAAAGTTTAGAGCTTACCATATCCCGTTTTATGATATTGTTGATCGATGTTCTGATAAGCTTGAAGTAGCATATACAACTGTTGATGATGCAGCTTTTTGGAATTATACTTCTGGTAGCACAGGGGTGCCTAAAGCTGCTGTTCATCTTCAACATGATGTCTTTACTTGTATTGATAATTATGCAAAAAAGGTGTTGGGAATAACAGAAGATGATATTTTATTCTCTGCCTCCAAATTCTTTTTTGCATATGGATTAGGAAATAGTCTTTTTTATCCTTTTGGTATTGGTGCATCGGTTGTGCTCCTTCCTGATCGCCCTTTACCTGAAACCATCTTTAAAACCATTGAGAAATACCGTCCAACAATATTTTTTGGTGTGCCTACCCTTTATGCTAACATGTTGCAAGTGAAAGATGCAGAGAAAAAATATGATTTATCATCTCTAAGAATTTGCACATCCGCAGGAGAGGCATTGCCTAAAGAGATATTTTATGAATGGAAAAGGCGGTTTGGGTTAGAAATTTTAGATGGAATTGGCTCTACCGAGCTTTTACATATCTTTATTTCAAATCGGCCAGGTGATGTAAAGCCAGGCAGTTCTGGGAAGATTGTCCCAGGTTATTCAGCAAGGATTGTAGATGATGAAGGCAAAGATCTTCCAGATGGTGAGATAGGAACTTTACTTGTAAAAGGAGAATCAATTGCTGCTTTCTACTGGCGTCATCATGAAAAAACAAAAAAATCTATGTTAGGGGAATGGTTTAATACAGGAGATAAATATTATCGTGA
>JAFDIG010000282.1 GCA_019308145.1 Deltaproteobacteria bacterium
ATTATTAATAATACATAAATATCTCTACTACCAATTAATAAAAATAATTATAAAAATATCAAATCCATTATTAAACAATATAAAAAAAATATAATTATGATAACAATGTTATTTTTCTCTATCAACAGTTATTCCATCCTTGATAGAACAAACATCAATCCCCAAGGGTAGAACAGGCATCAATCCCTTAGGGTGGAACAGGCATCTTGTCTGTTATCTTTATTTTTTTAAAACTTTATATCTTACTAGTTTGTAACCCCTGATAAATTTTCTTGACCAATCCTTAAAATTTGATATATTTGTAAAATAATTGATAACAAAATGTTTAAAAATAGGAGTTTTTATATGAAACCTTTTTATACTATTGCTACCCCGCATAAAGATATAATGGAAGGTAGACTCACCATGGATATCTTTGCTGCTGATCTATGGGAAGTCTATAAAGAAAGAGCAGTAGATGAGTATAAAAATAAGGAACAATTCTTCAAAAAGAGCTTTTTAACAAAAGGGATAAAAAATCTTCTTGAGGTAATGGAAAAGAGGCTAAAAGGAGAAGGTGGGGATCCTGTTATCCAGATTCAGACCCCTTTTGGTGGAGGGAAAACCCATAGTTTGATAGCGATGTATCACAAGGCTGACGATTTATGTGCAAAAAAAATAGTTATTGTTGGAACTGCCATTCCTCCTGATAAACCCCTTTGGCAATTGATGGAAGAAGAGCTAACTGGAAAAAATGAGTTATTCATTCAAAAATCTGCTCCTGGAAGAGATGCGATTAGAAAATTTTTGGAAATGAATCAACCAGTTTTAATACTTATTGATGAGCTTTTGGAGTATATAACAAGAGCTGCCGGAATAAAGGTAGAAATGAGCAATTTAGCATCACAAAGTATTGCATTTATGCAGGAGTTAACAGAAACCGTATCCACTCTGCCTAAGGCTTGCATGATTATCGCACTCCCGTCAAGTATAATTGAGCATTATGATCAAAATGCAGAAGAGTTATTTCAAAGACTTCAAAAGGTTTCTGGAAGAATTGAAAGGATATATACCCCTGTAGAAGAAGATGAGATAACAAAGGTGATAAGAAAAAGGCTCTTTTCCTTTATTGATGAACAAGAGGCAACAAATATGGTGAATTCATTTATACACTATTTTGAAAATGAGAATATCCTTCCTTATGGTACAGAACCATCAGTTTACAGAGATCGATTTTTAGCATCTTATCCTTTTATGCCAGAGGTTGTTGATATCCTTTATCACAGATGGGGAAGCTTCCCTACTTTTCAGAGGACAAGGGGAGTATTAAGATTGCTCTCTCTTGTGATCCATTCGTTAAAACAATCTACTCGATCATATATATCCTTAGCAGATTTTGATTTAAGTAATCAAGAAATAAGGCGTGAGCTTTTAAAACATATTGGTTCAGAGTATGACAGCGTAATAGCAGCTGATATAACCTCTTTTGAGTCAGGTTCAAATAAGGTTGATAATAGCCTCGGAGCAGCTTATAGAAGCTTAAGATTAGGGAAAAGGGTCTCTACAACCATCTTTATGTATTCCTTTTCTGGTGGACATGAAAGGGGAGTAACATCTCATGAAATAAAGAGGAACGCAACCCTTTTAGGACATCCTGCGGCAGTTATATCAGAAGTGATTGATGGGATAAACAAAAGACTATTCTATTTGCAGATCATTAATGATAAATATCTCTTTACTAATCAGCCTAACCTTAATCGCATTCTTTTAACAAAAATGGAGAATGTCAAGGATGAACAAATAATAGAATTAGAAAATGAGATATTAAAGAATTCACTCTCTGGATCCTATTTTAAAACTTATATCTGGCCAAGAAAATCACAAGATATAGTTGATTCAGAAGAGCTAAAGCTTATTATTTTAGATAAAAGAGATGATAAAAAAATAGAAGGCTTTCTATTAACAAAAGGACAAAAACCAAGGGTTAATTTAAACACCATGATATTTTTGGTTCCATATGAAATTCAAAGAGCCCCATTTTTAAATATTGTAAAAAAGATAATCGCCTATCAGGAAATAATAAATGATAAAAGCCTAAACCTAACAGAAGAACAAAAAAAGGAGATAACAGAAAGTTTAAAAAAAGCAAAAGAAGATATCTTTGATGCAATAAGGATGCTTTACAGATTGGTACTCATACCTTCTAAGGAAGGATTAAAAGAGATGGATTTAGGCGTTCCTACATATGGCGTCAAAGAAAAAATTGATAAAGAGCTATATGATAAGCTTAAAAATAATGGTGATATACTTGAAAGGATAGCACCTTTGGTTATCAAAGAAAAATACCTAAAGGAACAAGATTATATTTCAACCAAAAAAATATATAAATCTTTTCTCAACATCCCTGGTGAGCCAAGGATTCTTGATAAGGAAGTATTAATAGATGGAATTAAAGAAGGGGTACAAAAAGGATTATTTGGTATAGGGGAGATAGATAGTGAAAATAAAATAGTATCTAAATTTTATAAGGAAGAGGCGATTGTTACCTTTGAAGAAAATGAAATAATAATAAAGGATAGTATCATTCAAAAGCAAGAGGTATATACTCAAACAGGTTCTGAGGGAACATTACAAGTAAACAATGGTAATAAGGGAGGAATAATAACAACACCAATATCCCCTCCAACTCCCCCAGGCCAAAAAATAAAAAGGGAGTTAAAGTTAAGGTTTAATTTGCCAAAGGGAAAAGTAAGGGATATAACAAATATGCTTATAAACTTACAAAGCAAATTTGAAACCTTAGAGTTAAATTTGGTGGCAAGAGATGGTGAAATTAGTGAGATGGAGTATGAAGATAAAATTTTGGAGCTATTCCAACAGCTTGGAGTAAAGGTAGAAGAAAATTAATAAAGCGGAATACACTTTTGAACAAGCAAGATACCTGTATTAGCTAAAAAGAAAAACGAAAGAAACAAAATATTTACCTAACAATTCTATCTGCTGGTTAAAGGAGGGTTTTAAATGTGATCCTTTAATTAACAGGCAAGATGCCTGTTCTACCAAGTAAGGAGGGTTAATAAAAGGCAAAAATGTTGCAAGGTTAAGGTTGTGTTGTGCACAAAGAAAATAGCGCTGT
>JAFDIG010000283.1 GCA_019308145.1 Deltaproteobacteria bacterium
AAAGGGGTATCCTTAAGCTTCTTTGTAATTAATGAGCAAATAATACCACCATAAGGATAATAGGTGCCAGCAATACCGCCTGTTCCCATTGTAAGAAAGACCTTTGCTTTTCCTGCATATGAAATTCCACCCGTTCCTATGCCTATTAAAGTAAAGCTAAAAATCATCACCAAAATAACTAGTTTTTTCATAAAAATACCTCCCTTTTAAATATTGATTGTTATTGCTTTGTATAAGGTAAATAAATTTTTTTTATAAGAGACAAATAGACCTCTGTTTAGTATAAATTAATTAATCTTATTCCTCTTTATGTATTAGTTTTTCCATAGCAAAGATATCAAAAAGCAGCTCTCCTGCAGCAATATGTTCTCTAAGGTATGATTCCTTTTCAAGATTTGCTTTAGATAGTTCATAAATCTTTTCAGCTTTATCATAAGGGACTACCACTACTCCATTAGAGTCAGCAATAATAATATCATTAGGGTTTACAGTTACTCCACCACAGTTAACCAAACAATTGACATTCCCTGGAGTTGCTTTTGCTGTGCGAGATGGTGTAACAGAGGCAGCAAAAACAGGAAAGTTAAGTTTAATTATCATATCTTTATCCCTTATCCCTCCATCTGTAACTATTCCAACTATCCCCTGTTTTTTTGCCATTAGAGACATAAGTTCACCCCAATATGCTCCATCTCTGTCAAAACCAGTAGCAATAACTAATACAGAAGATTTTGGTGCATGTTTTATTGCATAATGAGCCATCAGGTTATCACGATGAAAGCAGTGAACAGTATATGCACGAGCTGCTATTTTCATTGTATCAACAATGGGCTTTATCATATTTGACATTGTTCCAAACCCGCCCATAGCATCACTTATAATAGTGGTAGAAAACCCTTTTAGTTTTTCTACAATATCATCCATTTAATTTACCTCTTTGGATTAAAGAAGCAATTGGTATGCCAAGTAAATAAGTTTTAGAATTTCTATTTTTTTAATAATTACAAAGGGTTTTACTTTGATTTTTTTTGGTGGGCAAAAAGGATATTTAATTTTGTCTCAAAATGAGAAAAATTAGTTTAGTTTGAGAAATTTAGCATATTATATTTTTTGAGCTTACGATATAGTGTTGCACGGCTTATGCCAAGAAAGCGAGCAGCCTCTGTTTTGCCAGCAGTAGTGTTGCCAAACCTTGCTATAGCCTCTTTAATTAATGTTTCTTCCTGTTCCTTTAGACTTGATATTCTCAAATTGAGAATATTTTTCTTCTCTTTATACTTGATCAAAGTAGCAGGTAGGCTCTCTATTGATATTTCATTTCCTGTTTCAAGATTGGTTGCATGCTCAATTACATTTTTTAGTTCCCTTACATTACCCGGCCAGCTGTAATTTAATAAAATTTTAGCCACATCTTTTGAGATAGCACTAATATTTTTATTTAATAGAGAGTTATACACCTTTCGAAAATGGTTTGCCAAAAGCAAAATATCTCCATTTCGCTCCCTTAAAGGGGGTATAACAATAGGTATGACAGCAAGACGAAAATATAGATCCTCTCGAAAGAGTCCTTTTTTTACAAGTTGTAAAAGATCTTTGTTAGTAGATGAGATAATACGTATATCGACTGGAATGAGGGATTTAGAACCAATAGGCTCGATAGTTCTTTCCTGCAGGACTCTTAATAACTTTCCTTGAAGAGAAAAAGGCATATCACCTATTTCATCCAGAAATATGGTACCCCCATTTGCTTGTTCAAATTTACCTTTTTTACCTTTTGGGCTAGCACCAGTAAAAGCACCAGCTTCATAGCCAAATAATTCACTTTCTAACAGATTTTCAGGGATAGAAACACAGTTTACTACAACAAAAGGTCCTTTGGAACGTTCACTAGCATTATGTATTGCACCTGCAAAAAGCTCTTTGCCTGTTCCACTTTCACCGAGTAATAATATTGTAGAATCCCCTTTTGCTACCTTAAGTGCTTTTCTTTTTGCATCTGAAATTGCTTTACTTTCCCCTATAATAGTATCAAAAGTTGGCCTGATCGCCTTCATCGAGATCTTGTTCATAAAACTTTGAATATCAGAGATATCTTTAAAGGAAATAACAGCTCCTTCTATAACACCTTGTAATCTTATAGGAGAGATATTTGCAAGGATATTTGTAGAAGTGCCCCCTTTTCTGTGAAGAATTGTTTCCCATTCGGTTAAGGATTTACCAACCTTTAATACATCTTCGGTTGGGAAATTTGGTAACAGATCTGTTATCTCTTTACCTTTTACACATTGATCGGTAGCAGCAGTCCTTTGTTTTGCATAAAAATTTAGTATGAGAATTTTTCCTTCCTTATCTATAACGATTATTCCTTCTTTAACTGAATTTATTACTCCCTCAAGACGTGAGGTGAGTAAAAGGGTTAAGTCAAAAACTTCTTTTTCAGCAACTTTACTTGCGATAAGCTCGGCCATTTTTTTTATGAAGCGAAGTAGATATTCTCTTTGGGTTGTAAGATGCTTTTTTTGCTCACTATTTAAAGCAACTAAGCCGATTCCGCCTATATTTTTACCTTTTAAGCTAATTGGTACAGCAATAAAGGCTGTATCCTCGCAATTATTATAACGATGACATCCGCTACAATTGGGATCGTATCCTGGATGCTCAATTACAAAGGATCTGCCAGTGCGAATAGCTTTTGCTATAATGAAATGTTTGGGGATACGGATACCGACTCTGTTTTTAAATTGTCCTGTGCCAACAATACGTTCAAGTTCATCATCAATGATAGTAATCTCAGCATTTACCACAGCAGAGATAGCCTCTCCTACCTGCTGGACAAAAGGTTTGATTTCCTTAAGTTTAGAAGTATTATGCATATTTTATTTTTTACCAAATTATAATAGAGTTGTAAATACCTTAAGTATAAAAGGGTTAGCCCATTTTTATATATAAATGGAAATTTTTTACTAATATCAAAGGATTTTTTGCCAGCTTCAAAATATCCTTTTGTCTTTTTAATTTAAATTTATTAAGATTTGTTTTTGCTCTTAAGTTATTTTTATATTTCTAAAGGATATATGCTTCTTCAATATCATAAAAGATCTTGCCTGGATTTA
>JAFDIG010000284.1 GCA_019308145.1 Deltaproteobacteria bacterium
GCAAAAGAAAGGATACAAGTGGTGATATTATAAGGGAAATGCTAAAGGATTTGCCAGCTAAGATTATAAGATCAGTGATTGTCCCTGATGAAATCGAGATCATTAAAAAAGAGCTAAAAAAGGGTGCCGACGAATTAAATGTTGATTTAATTGTTACTACTGGTGGAACAGGTATATCTCCCAGAGATGTAACCCCTGATGCAACAAAAGAGGTAATAGAGAGAGAGCTACCTGGTTTTTCTGAGGCAATGAGAATGGAAAGTTTAAAAAAAACACCTCATGCCATGATCTCACGAGCAATCTGTGGAACAAGAGGAAATACTTTGATTGTAAATCTTCCAGGAAGCCCAAGTGGGGTAAAGGATTGCCTTACTGTTATAATCCCTGCCTTGCCTCATGCTATTGCTAAACTTCAAGGGGATAGATCTGATTGTGCTACATAAATATCAATCTGTATCCATTAACTTTGTAATTCTTAAGATATTCTTTGATAATATAAGCTCTTGCTCATAAGATGATAGATTAGCTAAGAGTACCTTTGAAAGTTCCTCTCTCATTGAACCAAAAGGGATATCAGAACCAAATATCACCCTTTCCGCCCCTACCTCTGAAACAAACCTTTTAATTGTTTCACAGCTGCTCAAAGCAGTATCAAAGTAAACATTTTTATTATCTTTAAATGTCTCAAGGAAAGAGATTGGATTGCCTCCAAGAAGCCCTGTATGAGGAATAATGATTGGAAGATCTTCTGCCATTTCTACAAAGCGACGGGTGAACTCCAACTCTTCTTCAAAAACAATGGGAAGGCCAATTTCAGTGGATTCTTCTATAAAACTTAACAAAGCAGGATCTTTTAACACCTTATAGTTAGACGAAGAATCCTGTATCCCTCTAACCCAATGCCATTTCCCTCCTCTATATGGTAAATCCTTTGGAATTGGTCTAAGATCGTCAGGAATATAGTAATAAGGAATAAATCGTTCATCTTTTTCAGCTATACGTAGGATCTCATCATTTATCTTTTCATCCTCAATAGCAGCTGAAGGGAAAGGAAATATGATGATCCTATCAACCCCGGTTTCATCAGCTTGGTTGAGAATCTCTTCTGTAGTAACCGTAATACCAAGAGTAAGGGATACCCCCCAATGAACATGACTATCGATTATCATTATCTTCTTTTTTCTTGATCGATCTTCTCAAAAGTTGAAAGCAAGATGTTCAAATTAAGTCTATTTGGGATATCAAATCGCTTCTTTAAATGAAATCTTTTTATCTTTAAATAACCTCTCCCCTTTTCTATCTGATCAAGAAACGATACTACCTCTCTTAAATCCAAGTTTTCAATTGCTATATCAACCGTTTGCTCTTTATATCTATTTGAAAGGGGTGTAGTTTGAGGTTTAATCTTTACAATCTTTTTCCTTAACTTTACCTTCTTTGCTATCTCTTCTACATAAGAGATCATGGAAAAATTTTTTTTCTTATTATCCATTTTTGACTTTATCTTTTTAAGAGTGAAATTTAACATATTATATTCTTGTTTGAGCTTTATTATCTCTGCAAGCTCTTTTTCTTTGCGATAAGCTATATCATCCATTAATTTCATCTTTTTGGTTATTGGTAAAAAAACAAAAAGATAGAAAAAAGTAAAAAATATAAAGATTAATCCAATGGTTATAAAAATTTTTTCTCGTTGAGTTATTCTCATGATTTCTCTTTCTCTATCAAAAAAAGAGTGATCCTAAAATCAACAGCTTTTGAATCAGCCGAAAGCTTTAAGCTATCAACCTTAATAGAACTAAAGATCTTTATATTAGCTAATAATTTTTTCATTTCATCAACGGTCTCAAAAGAATCAGCCTTGCCTGATAACCTCACTTTTTCATGATCTATATTCAAATCTTCTATGGTAATATCCATATCATGAGGAATATTGTCGCTTATTGAAGCTAATATTTCAAGAACTGTAAAATTTCTCTCCCCAATAGAGCCAAAAAGTTTTAATTCCTTCTTTATATCTTTTATCTTTGCTTTTAGTTGCGCAACTGGCTCAACAACCCTTGTACTCCCTGGCAGGCACTCTTTAAATACCTTTTTTATTTCATTATTTAAATATCTTATTTTCATCTCTTTTGCCCTATATTTAATAACAAAGGTCATGGAAGCAGAAATAATAACAAGAAATAAAAGAATAAAAGTTATTATAAGCTCTTTTTTAAATTCAGTTAAAAAACTTTTAAGACCTGTCTCTTTTTGATAAAAGTTTGTTCTTACCCATTTTGTTCCCTTTAAACCTTTTAATGCTAAACCTATACTTACTGCCAAACTTTCTTCTGGCAAAGGTTTTCTTTTATTTTTTATAAACCGAGATTCTTTTAATCGCAATTTATTTACAGGGATAGAAAACTCTTCTTCCATATATTTTTCAAGATTCTTAATTTTAGAGGTTCCACCTGTAAGAAAGATTCTTTCAATTTTTATCCCTTTTTCTGTCGCAAGAAAGCTTAAGGTCATCCTTAGTTGACGAAAAAGAGGTAAAAAAGCTTCTTTAATAACATCAGAAAGGCTTTTTTCGTTTCTATCCTTCTTATCATTAAAAATAATGCCATCTTCTATTTTCCTTTGTTCAGCTTCTTCAAAGGGAAGAGAAAAATTATCTGCAATGGATTTTGTGATCAATTTACCACCAAAAGGTATAATCCGCATAAAAGAAAGGAGATTTTCATTTATAACGATCAAAGAACTTTTTAATGCGCCTATATCTAATAGAATAGTGTTACTACTATCAAAATGGTTCATGCTCTTAAATAAAATAAATAGGGCAATAGGATCAGGAATTATTGCCAAAGGCTTGATATTAAAATTAGAAAGGATTTCAAGGATTTTATCTATATGTTCCTTGTCTATTGCTTCTGCTAATATGGTGGAGTCATTTTTTCCCCTCTTTATTAGCTCAAAATCAACCATAACCTTATCAATATCAAATGGAAGATGATCCTCCATCTCCATTTTGATAACCTTAGAGATCTTTTTAGCATCCTTAAAGGGAAATGTTAAAATTCTTGTAGCAAGCCAGCCAGATCCTGTTGATATTACTAAATCT
>JAFDIG010000285.1 GCA_019308145.1 Deltaproteobacteria bacterium
CTTGCTCCATCTATTTTTTTATTTTTGATAGCATTAGCAGATTCTGTGTATCCAAGATACTCAGCTTTTACACTTTTTCTATCCATACCAAAAGCACTCATGATGGTAAGGGTGGAACGTTCTGTCCCACTTCCTGCACGCCCAATAGAAAATCTTGTCCCTTTAATATCGATGATGGTTCCTGTTTTTACCTTATTTTTAACAAGCACAAAATGTTCAACATTGGGCCATAGCATTGTAATGGTTCTAAGGTCTTTAAATGGTTTGCCTTTATATATTAAGGTTCCATTCCATGCCATAGAGCCAAAAAGACCCTGGAGAATAGCAAGTTCTGCTTCTTTATTCTTGAGCATATTGACATTTTCTCCAGAGCCTGCAGAGGTAATTGCATTAACTCTAATTTTTTGTTTTTTAACAAGCTTTATTGTCCATAAAGTTGCCAGTGCAACCCCAACAGGTTGTAATGATTAGTGTTTTTACTTTCCCTTTAGCAAAAGAGTTAGAAGGCAAACCAACAATTAAAAAGCTAATAATGATAAAGCTAACAATAAATAATTTGTATACATGTTTCATAGCTTATCTCCTTATTTATATTTTTATTTATAAGTTAAGAAGGAAAAGAACCAAAAGATTATTTTAAATATTCACCTCCTTTCATCCTTTTTCTATTTGCCAAAAGCTCGTTTTCTATACAAATTACTCGAGGATTAGCCGTTGTGGATCACATTTTTCCCTTAAAACAATAAGTTCTTCATATGATGGTGGTTTCACTTCTTTTGCTCTTGAAATATCAACTTCAAATCCCATGTTATCCAAAATTTTTTGAGGAGTTATCCCAGGGTAATAACCAGAAAGATACATCTCTTTTGTTTTTTCATCAAACCTCATTATAGCCATATTAGTGACAACAACAGATGGTCCACCACCGGGAAGTCCAGCCTTTTTTCTCCCTTTAGGTCCGTCAAGCCAACCAGGACTTGTCAGGTAATCAACCTTCTGAACAAATTTTCTTTTTTCATGCTGCATGAAAATAATACTCCTACTAACAAAAGAAGCTGCATCACATGCGCCTCCACTTCCTGGGAAACGAGCTTTTGGCCTTAAATAATCCCCAATAGAGGTTGAATTTAAATTGCCAAATTTATCAATTTGCGCAGCTCCTAGAATTCCTATAACATGTTTACTAATAAACTTATTTTGCATAGTAGCAAACGAATCAGCTAAACCCCCGTTCATAGAGGTAAAATACATGACACGAGGATCAGCAACTGTTAAAGGGAGTTCCTCAAGTTTTGAATCAATAGCACCTGTCTCAAAAAATATTACACTATTTGGGGCATTAATATGTTTTGCAGCCATGGCAGCAATCATAGAGATCCCTGTTCCACAAAAAACAATATCACCATCCTTTATTTCTCTTGCAGCTACAACAGTCATTATCTCTCTTAAGGTGTATTCAGCCATTATTCTTCCTAACTACTTTCTATCTAAATTTATTGCATACCCTGTTCTTGGATCTGCTTTAATCATTTCAATTCTCTCTTTTCCTACTACATTAAGTAACTCTTGATGATCTTTTACCCCATAGACAAACTTGTCAAGGTATTTTTTAAAAAGATCATCATCCTGAGCATATCTTCTGTATTCATTCAAATATATAGGGTCATAATCATAATATCTATAGCAGGCAGTAGGGTAAGCACCATAAGGGATATGAACCACAGCATCCACATAGAAAAATGGGATCTGATTCTGATCTGGATCATCTCTTAATTCATCTGATTCAACTAATTCCTCACATGTCACAATAAGGTATTTTGATGATTTTGCCTGCTCTACATCTGCAAAAGTAAGACCTTTCATCCTAATTGTCCCTTGTTTATCAGCTTTTTGAACATGAATAATAGTAACATCTGGGGTTATTGCAGGGAGTAATACAACCTTTGATGCATCTCCCCATGAATCAAATGGATTATTCATTACTATTACTTTTTTATTTGGAATTTTTGGATCTTTTTTCCTTAAATCTTTAGAAAATCCCCATTTATTAAGGATATCTGTGCCTAAAGAAGATCTGGTTGGAAGGAAGGGAACTCCTATTGCCCCTGCAAGAAATCTTAATGCCATTTGATAGTTTGTATAATCTTCAAACAAGATTTTTCCATCTTGAATAGCTTTTTTAAATCTTATACATGTTGGAGCAAATCTTGCGTTACCCCCATATGCTATTTCTAATTTCGAAATACACCCAGCCCCAATTAATTCATCCACTGCTTGACCGTTTGCATGCGCATAAAGATGTAAATTTTTTATATTTTGTCGAATGATCTCATAGACAGCAGCCATTGGATTCCTGTTAAGTGTAAAGCCCCCTATTGAGATATGAGAACCATTTTTTACAAATCTTTTTATCGCCTCTTTTATATCCATCACTTTGTCTTTTTCAGTATTCACTCTCTCTCCTGGTATAAGTTATTTATAAGACAGTTCTGTCCTGAACTCTATTATCATATTTTGATCTTGTAGTATATATTATATTTTTAACTATTGCAATAAACTTCAATATGCATTTTTATTAAATATACCTTTCCATAAGGTAAGCCATAGGATCTTAAGATCAAAGGTCAATGACCAGTTTTCAATATAATAGAGATCATGTTCAATCCTTTTTGTTATAGAGCTGTTTCCTCTAAATCCATTAACCTGTGCCCATCCACTCATACCAGCTTTGATTTTGTGTCTTAACATATATCTTGGTATCTCTTTTTTAAATTTTTCAATAAATTCAGGCCTCTCAGGTCTGGGGCCTATTAAAGACATATCACCTTTTAATACATTAAAAAATTGAGGCAGCTCGTCTAAACTGGTTCTTCTTAAAAAAGCTCCTAAAGGAGTTCTTCTTGGATCATCTTTTTTTGCCCATACAGGT
Organism: Deltaproteobacteria bacterium; assembly: GCA_019308145.1. Taxonomy (GTDB): domain Bacteria; phylum Desulfobacterota; class JAFDIG01; order JAFDIG01; family JAFDIG01; genus JAFDIG01. Next base: position 2,930 of record JAFDIG010000285.1, read on the forward strand.
CCTGTCTCTTTTTCAGCATCAACATACATAGACCTGAATTTATAAATCTCAAAGATCACACCGTCAAATCCCATCCTTTTTTGTTTAAAAAGAATAGGTCCTGGAGATGTTAGCTTGACTGCTAACGCAATTACCAAGAAGAGAGGGGAAAGGAAGATGATAGCGAAAAGAGAGATAACTATATCCATCCCCCTTTTTATCATTCTTCTCCATCCATAAAAGGGGCTTTCCTGTAAATTTATTATTGGAAGCCCATCTAACTCTTCTACTCCACCATGGAGAGTTACATATTGGTAAAAATCGGGAACAAGCTTTATATCTACAATCTCTTCTTCAAGAGATGATAATATTATTTTCATCCTTTCCCATGCATCTAATGGCAGAGCAACATATACCTGATCTATCTTTCTTTCTCTGATGATTTTTTGGATATCTTTATAGAGTCCTATAACTGGAATACCATTTATTTTTGTTCCTATCTTTTCAGGATG
>JAFDIG010000286.1 GCA_019308145.1 Deltaproteobacteria bacterium
CAAAGATAAAGATAAGTAATTGTGGAATTTATAAATCACAGGGTGGAATTGTTGTAAACGCCTTTGAATCTATTGTTGGATCTCTAATTGAGGGATATAGTGCGGTTTCATTAGTAATTGAAAAAACAGGCAGTGTTGGGCAAACTTCAGGTTGTTTTATAGTATATTATAATCCAATTGTTGTTCGAATTGTTGAGAGTGCCACTTCAGATAGTGGTGGTAGTGGCATAGATCTTAAGTATGGTTCAAAAGGTTATGTTAAAGATTGTTTTGGTAGTAATAATAATGGGTATGGAGCTAAAGTGCTATATAACTCAAATATAATATATTCAGGGACAATTCCAAGCGGAAACAGTGGCAATACATATCATGATGGTAGAAATTCTTTTATAGGTTCATAATTCTATAACAAGGGGTTGTAACCCCTTGTTATAAGAAAAGCATTAAGGAGATAAAAAATGTGGTGTTTATACAATAAAAAAACAGGCAAGGTGGTTACTGATTTTAGAAAAGGGCAACCACCTTGGCACTTAATCGAGAAAAAAACAAAAGATATAGCAGGTATTGGTGGTATCCATTGGGATAATATTGATGTTTTTTATATTGATGACGAAAAAGCAAACATAGACAAACCAAATTCTATAAAAGAAAAAGGATTAACAGTAAAAGATAACAAAATAACAATAGATGGAAAAACATTTAGTAAAGAATATGGCGATAGGGATTTTATCTTGATGAGTAATTCAGATATCTCAAAGTTAGTTGAGACAACAGATGTAAAAGTGTTACTTGAGCAAATCTTAATAAGATTACGAAATATAATGAGAAGGATGTATTAAACAAGGGGTTGCAACCCCTTGTTACTAAAAGGATAATGATAAATGGGGAATTTAAGCAAAAATTTCTCCCTTTATGAATTCAGATGTCCTTGTTGTGGGGCTGTTGTAGATCCAGACTTGATAGAAGCATTGCAAAAATTACGTGATTTAATTGGTTTACCAATCAATATAACAAGTGGATATCGTTGTAAAAAACATAACAGAGAAATTGGTGGGACAAAAGGGAGCTATCATCTAAAAGGAAAAGCAGCAGATATTTATGTTACTAATTTACATCCTACTAAGTTGTATGAAAAAGCAAAAGAAATTGAGGCATTTAAAAACGGAGGAATCGGGATATATTTAGATGAAGGATTCATTCATGTAGATGTAAGGGGTTATAAAGCCCGTTGGGCAAGGGTAAATGGAATCTATATATCAATTGATGCATATAAATGGATATCAAAAAAAGAGAAAGGTAAATCCCTGTAACAAACAAGGGGTTGCAACCCCTTGTTACTAAAATGGAGGTAAAAAAATGGAAGAAGATACCAAAAAATGGTGGAAATCCAAAACCGTATGGACAAATATCGTAGCAATCGTATCAGGCATTGGTGCGATATTTGTTGGAGATGTTGACCTAACCGCAGGGTTAGCCCCTATTATCATCGCAGCAGTAAACATTGTGTTAAGGATTTTAACCAAAAAGCCTGTAACAACATAAAACAAGGGGTTGTAACCCCTTGTTACTAAACAGAGGTAGGAGTGCATATGCCACTGATAAAGGAAAAACCATGTGGTCAGCAATTGGATCAATCATCACCTTGATCGTTCTTTTGATCAAGGAATATTTGAAAGCAAAGGAAAAAAAGGCAATATCAGATGAAAGGTTTAAAAAGGATATCAAAGAGTTTGATGATGCTCTTGCTTGCGGTGATGGTGCTTTACTCTCTCGCAAGTTTGACGAGCTGCGCAAAGAAGCAGGTATATGTGATCCAAAAATCAAGGGAGATCAAAAAACTTAAAAACGGCAATTACGAAATTACTCCATCATGGTTACAAGAGCGTTATCAATATGAGAGAAGGCTTTTGCTTGAGCTTGAAAAGTGCAAGAAAAAAGGAATAAATTTTTAAAAACAATTTTAGTCTAATCTTTTAAAAAATCTTTCTATTTCACTAAATTAATTTTTTATTGATGCCCGCATCTGCGGGCATTTTTTTTATTTACCCAAAAAAATTCTTGACATATTTCAATATATTTGATAATATATTAAATAATATATTTCACAAAGTGCTTATAAAAAAAGGGTTTGCAAAATGGGAACCTTAAAAGAGGATGCATATATAAAAATAAGAGAGGGGATTGTTACTTTAAAGTTTAAGCCAGGGCAATGGCTTCATGATACAGAGCTTAGTAAACTTTTCAATATTGGTAGAACCCCAATAAGAGAAGCTTTAATAAAGTTAGAGCAAGAAGGTTTTGTAAAAAGTATGACTAATAAGGGGTTCATGGTATCAGAAATAGATGCTAAAGGTATAAACGAACTTTATGAAGTAAGGGCATATATGGAATCTTTAGCGGTAAGAAGGCTATCTTTAGATCCTTTGCCAGAAAAAATAAAAATATTGGAAGATATATTCATTAACATAAAAAACTTAAATGATAATTTGCCCTTGTCTGTTAGATTTAATATTGGTCAGAAATTTCATCGAACATTGATCGCTTTGTCTGAAAATGAATTAGCGATATCTATTATGGATACCGTATATGATCATATAGAGCGGGTTAGATGGTTGGATATATCATTAAACGATAGATTTGTTGAGAACATGGAGAGCCATTTAAGAATTATAAAATTGATTAAAGAGGGGGATACAGAAGGAGCAGAAAAAGAGGTAAAAAGGCATGTATTTGCATCTAAAGATTCTATCTTAAAATTTTTTGAGCAGAGAAAAAATCTGCTTTATCTTTAGGAGGATAGATGGGAACAATCGCAGAAGAAATTTTTTCCAGAAAGATAGGTAGGCCAGTTGAAGCAGGTGAAATGGTTGTTTGTGATGTAGATTACATCATGAGTCATGATAGCACTACACCGTTGGCTATAGAGGCTCTTAATAAGATGGGAAAACCCATTTTTGACCCAAATAAGCTCGTAATCCATTTAGACCATTTTTATCCTGCTCCGACTATTAATGGTGCAATTTTACATCAAAGGATAAATAAGTTTGTTGTTGAAAATCAGATAAAGAACTTTTTTAAACAAGGGGTCTGTCATCAAGTAACTATTGAAAAAGGTTTTGTTTATCCTGGTGGAATTGTTGTTGGTGCTGATAGTCATACATGTACATATGGCGCTTTAGGTTGTTTTGGAACAGGTATGGGATCTACTGATATTGCAGTAAGTTATGCAACAGGAAAGAACTGGTTTTTAGTCCCAAAGACTATTCGGTTTGAACTTTATGGAAGTTTTCCAAAAAGGGTTTATGCAAAGGATCTTATTTTGCATCTTGTTTCAAAAGTAGGGGCAGGTGGTGCCACCTATATGGCGTGTGAATTTGGTGGTGAATTGGTTGACAGGATGTCCATTTCAGAGCGAATAACCCTTGCCAATATGGCAGTTGAAATGGGTGGTAAGGCAGGGTTAATAAAAAGTGATAAGAAAACAGAAGAATTTTTAAAAGATCGTGTGAAACTAAAATGGGAGCATATAGCTCCTAAAAATCCTAAATATGAAAAGGTGATTGAGGTTGATGTGAGCAAACTTACTCCTTTAGTTGCTTATCCTCATCGGGTAGATCAAGTAAAGCCAATAGAAGAAGTTGAAGGAACACCAATAGATTGTTTCTTTTTAGGGACATGCACAAATGGTAGGTTAGATGACCTTAAGATAGCTGCTGAAATTATTAAAGGTAAAAAGATCCCTCCTGATCGCCGTTTTGTTGTTACACCAGCCTCAAACGAAATTCTTGAGGCAGCTGAAAGAGAAGGTATTTTAAAGATCTTTAGGGATGCAGGTGCGGTTGTATGCAATCCAGGATGTAGTCTCTGCATTGGTAGGCATCAGGGGGTTTTAGCCCCAGGAGAAAAAGCTTTAACAAGTATGA